>JAWXTL010000008.1:0-16979 GCA_044433565.1 Rikenellaceae bacterium
GTACTCAGCTCAGAGGCGTACGTGATATTCCCTACTTCATCTTCAGACTTACAAAATTATTTGCATAAAATGGGTTACTCCACCTAATATTCGGCTTGACCCAAAATGGTCGCTAACCAAAGTAGAACTCCCATCCAAAGTAGTCAAGATCTTCATAAAGCAAATTAAAAAGCAAAAATGAGTATATACAAAAAAAGAGCACTTAAACTAAGTACTCTTTTTGTTGTCGGGGTACCAGGATTCGAACCTGGGACCCTCTGCTCCCAAAGCAGATGCGCTAACCGGACTGCGCTACACCCCGCTGAATCATTTGTTAGAAACTTTGTTTCCTTGATTACGGGTGCAAAGATATGAACTTTTTGCTTACCCACCAAATTTTTCAGTAACTTTTTTTGGAGTTTTTTTAAGAAATTCTATCGCACCTCACAAAAACACGGGCGCAATAAACACCTAAAAGACTAACCTACATCATCTTGTCGATTTTCTCTTTAAGAACCTCTTTTGAAGTCGCACCAACAACTTTATCAACGACCTCGCCACCTTTGACAAAAATAATAGTCGGAATATTACGAACGCCATATTTTGCCGCAATATCATCATTGCTATCAACATCACACTTGCAGATATGAGCCGACTCGCCATACTCCGAATAAAGCTCGTCGATAATTGGTGAGATACGACGACAAGGTCCACACCACTCTGCCCAGAAGTCAATAAGAACTGGTTTGTCAGATGATAAAATCTCTTGGAAATTTGATTGATTAATTTGTGTTGCCATTTTTGTACTTGTTTTTTATTTTTATTATTATGTTAATTATCTCTAATCGAAGAATTAGTCTTGCAAATATAACAACAATTATGCAAAAGACCAACACCCCCTAGCTCACTTAAGACAAAGTATATTTTATTTGGTACTGATCTAGGATTGCGCCTAGACTGTTGTTTACGGCAACCTTGTATCGTTCGGAGCGCAATTGAACCGAAACCTCATCCGATGAATCAAAGATATTAATCACCAGATTCACCTTCCCAGGGTTGCTACAAACAGCCTCAATAAGCACATCTGCCTTCTCGTGAGTCAAATCAACAACCGACATAGCAATATTAATATTCTTTACATCTTCTTCGAGAATATTATAAAGCGACTTCATCGAATTAAACGAAAGTTTCATCTGATCGGGATGGAACGGATGGTCGGTGACACGGGCACGAATCAAAATCGAAGATTGGGGCTGACAATACATACGATAATTCTCCCACTCCTTACCAAAGAGGGTAAATTCGTGATTACCCGAAAAATCCTCAACCAAAAAGCGACCATAAGGAGCACCTTTTCCCGAAACAAGGTTCTTCACCTCGGTGACAATACCCCCCACAATAATATCCTTATTGTGCAAAGGGATAAGATCCTGAAGATCCGACATAGTATGAGTAAAATAGTTCTCGATCAACATACGATAGTTATCCAAAGGATGCCCCGAAAGGTAAATACCCACCACTTCTTTCTCTCTATCGAGCGTAAAGAGGCGATCCCAAGTCTGCTTGACCATCAACTGAGGCTTGTGAACCATCGAAGAAGAGAGCATATCACCAAAGAGGCTATTGGCATTCTTTGCCTTATCAGCCTGATAAAGGTTACCATAGCGAACAAGGTGTTCGATAAAGTTAATCTCTTTGTCATCACCCACCAACAAAAGGCTACGATCCTGCTGCCAAATCGAATCGAAAGCTCCAGCTAGGGCTAGGCACTCTATATTCTTTTTGTTGACAGTCTGCAAAGGAACACGCTCCACAAAATCATAAAGATCCTTGAAATTGCCATTCGCCTTACGCTCGGCAATTATAGCACTAACGGCATTTTCGCCCACACCCTTAATGCCCCCCATACCAAAGCGAATATAACCTTCGGCATCGACAGCAAATCGGTGGTATGATTTATTTACATCGGGACTAAGCACCGGAGTGCCCATACGCTTACACTCATCCATAAAGAAGGCCAACTTGGTCATATCCGAGAGGTTACGACTAAGCAAAGCGGCCATAAACTCGGCAGGATAATGAGCCTTCATATATGCGGTCTGATAGGATATATAGGCATAGCAGGTCGAGTGCGATTTATTAAAGGCATACTGAGCAAAAGCCTCCCAGTCTTTCCAAATCTTCTCGCACACCTGCGAATCATGACCTTTGGCCGCTGCACCCTCAATAAACTTAGGCTTCATCTTATCCAGAACGGCACGTTGTTTCTTACCCATCGCCTTACGAAGGGTATCGGCCTGACCTTTGGTAAATCCAGCCAACTTCTGAGACAGAAGCATCACCTGCTCTTGATAGACCGTAATACCGTATGTATCCGAAAGATACTCCTGCATATCGGGAAGGTCATAAACAATCGGCTCACGACCATGTTTACGAGCAATAAAGTTCGGGATATACTCCATTGGGCCTGGGCGATAGAGGGCATTCATAGCAATAAGATCCTCGAATCGGTTGGGAATCAAGGCACGAAGGTGCTTCTTCATCCCAGGAGACTCAAACTGGAAAAGCCCCGTAGTCTCGCCATTGGCATACAGAGCAAAGGTCTTCTTATCGGTAAGAGGTATCTTCTCTATATCAATCTCCTTGCCCTTCGAGATCTTCACATTCTCGACAGCATCTTTGATAATCGAAAGCGTTTTAAGCCCCAAAAAGTCCATCTTGAGAAGCCCCACATCCTCGACCTTATTACCCTCAAACTGCACAACATACAGTTCGGCATCTTTGGCAGTCGACATAGGGATAAAGTTTTCGAGATCGTCAGCCCCAATAATAACCCCACAGGCATGAACTCCCGTAGAGCGAACAGTACCTTCGAGCTTCTCGGCATATTTCAGCGTATCGACCACAAGCGGTGCACCCTCTTTGCGCTCTTTGGCCAACTCGGGAACATCCTTATAAGCACCATCAAGCGTAGTTCCTGGCTTCTCGGGAACCATCTTCGCCAGACGGATACTCTCGGCCAGAGGAAGCTTATGAATACGAGCCACATCCTTGATCGAGGATTTGGCCGCCATAGTACCAAAAGTAATAATATGAGCCACACGCTTCTGACCATATTTCTCGACCACATAGTGCAGAACCTTCTCACGCCCATCCTCATCGAAATCAATATCGACATCGGGCATCGAAATACGCTCAGGGTTCAAAAAACGCTCAAAAAGCAAATCATATTTAACAGGGTCGATATTCGTTATCTTCAAACAATAAGCCACAACCGAACCAGCAGCCGAACCACGACCTGGCCCCACCGAAACGCCTATCTCACGAGCGGCACGAATAAAATCCCAAACAATCAGAAAGTAACCCGGAAAACCCATCCACTCAATGGTCTTCAACTCAAAATCAATCCTCTCGATCACATCCTGCGGAATCTTCTTACCCCAACGCACCCGAGCACCCTCATAGGTCAGATGGATCAGATATTGATGTTGAATAGCGGTGGTATATTCCGCATAGTTGGACAATTGATCGAGGCTTGTCGCCTGAGTAACCAACGCCAAAACTTCGGGATCACCCTTGCCATCCTTATCCATAGCCATCAAAATAGATCGCTGCACCTTCTCGAAGTCCAACTTAAAGTCATCGGGCAAGGGAAAATTAGGCATATAAGGTCGGTGACTCAAAGAGTACTCCTCGATCTTATCGACAATCTCTTGGGTGGTCAGCAGAGCCTCGGGGTTATTAGGAAAAAGAGACAACATCTCCTCTTCGCTCTTGAGGAACTCCTGAGTGGTATAGCGCATACGTTTAGGATCATCAAAATCACGTCCCGTCGAAAGGCAGATCAGCCGATCATGAGCCGGAGCATCTTCATCCAAAATGTAATGCACATCGTTGGTGGCAATATACTTGACCGAATGTTTCTGAGCAAGTTTCAAGATCTGGGTATTAACCAGCTGTTGATTCTCATAGACCTTAGCATCAATAGTGGGGAAACCCGAACGGTGAAGCTGCATTTCGAGATAGTAATCCTCGCCAAAGAGAGATTTAAACCACTCGATAGTCTCAGAAGCCTTGTCTAGCTCACCAGCCATGATATATTGTGGTATCTCGCCCCCCAAACAAGCCGAGCAACATATCAATCCATGGTGATATTTCTCCAAAAGCTCCTTATCAATACGAGGGTTATAGTAGTAGCCCTCGATCCAAGCATAAGAGACCAATTTAATCAGGTTCTTATACCCCATCTCATTCTTGGCCAAAAGGATCAAGTGATACCCTCCACGATCCTCTTTCGTGGACTTAGAAAAACGGCTATTTTCGGCAACATAGACCTCGCAACCAAGCAGAGGCTTTATGCCTGCTTTGGTCGCCTCGTCATGAAATTCTTTGACACCAAACATATTACCATGATCGGTAATAGCCAAGGATGTCTGCCCAAGGGATTTAGCTCGAGCAATAAGTTTTTTGATATTGGCTGCCCCATCCAATATGGAGTATTGGGTATGGACATGAAGGTGTGTAAACATGGCGGGTAGAAAACTTTTAGCCTACAAAGATACCAAAAATTATCGTGACTTGGCAACAAAAAGAGCACACCAATCAAATTTTACCCCCAGCAAAAGAATCGCCCTAATGGGCTGCGAAGATTGGGTTCTTGAAAAAGTTTTGGTAACTTTGTGATCTACTTAATTAATACTAGATGCAAAACAAAACCAAAGATCTTATTGTGGTTCACGGTGCTACGGCTGTTGGCAAAACAGCCACTGCCATTCTTTTGGCTCAACAGCTGGGTTGTGATATTATCAATTGTGACTCTCGGCAGTTCTATCGCCAGATGCGTATTGGGACGGCTGTTCCTTCGCCCGAAGAACTTGCATTGGTCACCCATCACTTTATTCATGATCGTTCTGTCGACGAGCCAATCTCTTCGGGGGGCTATGAATCCGAGGCAATGGAATTGCTATCGAAGCTATTCACCACTGGTGATTGTGCAATTGTGGCAGGTGGATCGGGGCTTTATGCTGCGGCTCTGACCGACGGGCTAGACAGCCTACCCAAGGATGATAGCCTAAGAGAGGAGCTACACCAAATAGCTCTCGAAGAACTTCAAGAGGAACTTCAATTACTAGACCCAATATATTACACCCAGATCGACATCTGCAACAGACGAAGGGTTGAGCGGGCAGTTGAAGTATGCAGACTCACCGGCAAACCATACTCCGCACTGAGAACAAACTCAAAAAAAGAACGCCCATTCAATATCATAGAGATCGCCCTAGAGCGAGAGCGAGAGGAGCTATACCAAAGGATTGACCTTCGAGTGGATATGATGATCCGTCAGGGACTGATCGAAGAGGCTCGTTCGCTGATCGACTATCGCGCGCTTTCGGCACTCCAAACAGTGGGCTATCGTGAGCTATTCGACCATTTCGACGGCAAAACTAGCCTAGATGAGGCAATCACCCTAATCAAACGCAACAGCCGAAGATACGCCAAACGCCAAATGACATGGCTGCGCTCTCGTGAGCAAATCAGATATTTTGCACCCAGTGAGCTAGACGAGATACTAAGTTACATCTATACGAAAAATTAATTTATGGCAACATTGCTAGAGAGAATATTCCAAGGGAAGAAAGCCCCAAGCAAACCACGCATTATGCGCACCACATCAGCCACGATGGTAATCCTTGGGGTGCGTTATCCATTGAAAATCGTAGAGGGGAAGCGCAACAGTGCACGTCTTATGGGCGATCATATAGAATTTACGTTATATCCTGCCACACGTGAGAATTTCGCCAGATACAGCCAGAGCTGGTATCGTCGTCAAGCCCGAAGAGAGTTCGAGGATTCGATGTCGAAGTTCACTCCTGAATTTGAGAGACTGGAGTACGAGATCCCCGATGCTCAGCTAAAGATCTACGGAAATATGAGAAGGGCATGGGGCAGGTGTTTCTATATGAAGGGGGTTATCACCCTAAATCTCAAATTATACCGTCTACCCAAAGAGTGCATTGATTACATTTTGCTCCACGAAATGGCACACTTTATAGCCCACGATCATGGTCAATTATTTCGAGCCATACTAGACAAGATAGACCCTCAGTGGCGAAAGAAGGAGGCGACATTAAGGCTTATAGAGCAAAGAAAAGAGCTATTATTATAGAAAAAGCGGCGTAAACGATATGGAAGGTTCTCGGACGGCTGTCGGTGTGACACGTGCTACTTTAGTAGTACGGGGCTCGGGGCGTGTGGGAGCCGTCCGCCCCGTAGAGATTTTACCTTACGGCAAAATCTCCGCTGTCGCATTCTCAATATTATCATTCCCAAAGATATTGAATGTTCTGGGACGCTCGGGCATTTTCTGGGACTCTTGCTGGGTCATGTGCTACTTTAGTAGTGCATGGCTCGGGGCGTGTGGGAGCCGTCCGCCCCGTAGAGATTTTACCTTGCGGCAAAATCTCCGCTATCGCAATTGAAAATATTCATCCCCGAAGATATGGATTGTTCTCGGACGCTCGGGCGACCTGTGCTTCGATAGAAGTGCAGGGCTCCCGTGGGGGAGCGTCCGCCCTGCTGACTTTTCTTGGCAGAAAAGTCTCGCTATCGCAATTCGGAAATTCCTCTGACAAAAACTGTATAATACTTTGCGCCCCCCGAAATCTTCCGACCACCCTTGGACGGCTCCCATACGCCCCGAGCCCCGTACTACTTTCGTAGCACGAGCCACACCGACAGCCGTCCGAGAACAATCCCACAGCAAATCACACGCCAACACAAGCGCAACACCCAATCCAAATACGTGCACTAGGAATCTCACGAACAATAGAATCTACACAGGCCTCGATCGTAGACCCTGTGGTCACCACATCATCGACCACCAAAATACGTCGACCCAGTAGTGCCGAACTGTCAGCAACCCTAAAAGCTCCTGCTACATTTGCCCAACGCTGCGATCTCCCACGACGTAATGCCTGTTCGTTGGTGCGACGAATGCGAACCACAGATCGACTATCGACCCGAGCCGACAGCTCCTCTGCCACACCTCGTGCAAAATACTCGGACTGATTGTAACCCCTGCGAAGCCGTCGAAGAGTATGCAAAGGCACAGGAATCACTAGATCTATATCCCGATAAAAAGGAGAACGTGCAAGATGAAAACCATATATCCGCCCCAACTTATACGCCAAATGCCTGTTGCCCCGATATTTGAACTGATGAATTAGCGACTGCGCACTATTTCCCTGCTCAAATTTTAGTAACGAAGAGGCACTCTTAATGGGAATCCTTCCTGCAAATAGCTCCGTAAGGTGGTTGGACGAGCGTTCCCACAAATGGCTCAAAGGCAATCGTGCCAAACATTCCAAACAGATATAATCCTCGCCCAAAGGCAAAACCCTACCACACAATACGCAAGGTCGAGGAAAAAACAAAGAAGAGATACTACGCCAAAAAGATCTAAAGCTCAGGGTCTTCATTGGTCAAAACCCTAGGCAAAGAATCTATCGAAGGCACATCATGCTTGACGAGCAACTTCTCTATCTCGACAGTGTTATTAAAGATAAAAGCCGCAGGGAAGATCGTGCGCAACCGATACAACACAGCCGTGGCATCGGCACGAGTCAACCAATGACCACAGATAGCCTTGAAAACAGGTGCCTGATATAACCACTCGCCACTGAGATCTGGGAAATTCTGGTTGAGAGCCTTGATCGCTTCGTCCGCCAATTGACGACCGTTCTGGGCACTGCTATTAAGAATATTAATACTATATACTGCTATCTTCTCGGTTGTCGAACTGCGTGAAATAGCCGCACGACTCCGACTATCCAGCTCAACAGAAACCCGACCGTTACCACTGTTAATCATCAGTTCCGATATTTTGCTTTGGGTAGTTTGCCCATGTGCCATACCCTCTAGGGTCACGAGTGCAAGAAGTATTAGGATATATCTTTTCATTGGTTCTTTTGAATATATGTTAAGTTAGAGTTTTAGGGGACTTCTAAAATTCCCCGAATTTAATTTTTTGTTAATATTTATCCATTTTGCTTTTAGGTAAAGTGGGTTGTAGTGACCCCTACTACCGATTTTGGTTAAAAGCAAAAGGGGTGAATAGTGGCGGAAAAGTATTTTGGGGAATTTTAGAAGTCCCCTTTAATCTTTTGAGTTGTTCTTTGAGGTTTAGTGTTGTGGCTTTCTTGATTTTTAGCCCTTTGCCTCGTTTGCCTAGCTGTACCCGAAAGTCAAATTCCACGGGCATTTCTTCGGCTTGGTTCACCAATTGGATTGCCGAGAGTATGTTGATACCTCCGCTCATTTCGACCTCGAAGCTCATTGGTAGGCTCGATTGCTGGGGAGCGATGGTGATTGGCTCTTTCAGCCTCAGGACAATGCTCTGCTCCTCGCCCAAGGTCACCGTTCCGCTGAGTAGGCTCACCTCTTTTTTGAGATTATTCTCCTTGAGATGCAACTTAAACGAGAGTGTCGATCCAAGAAAAGGATTGAACGATACATCACTTATCTGACCAGGGACAATAGCCGTGCGCATAGCACACGAACTCGCCATCACTAGCAGCAAAATCAGAACTGGTATTTTTTTACAGAGCTTTATCATCTTTTTTCGCCTATATAGAGTGTTGCCACACCAAATGTAAGTGGTCGGGCGGTGCAATTCTCGAACCCTAATTGTTTTAATATCTCACAAAATGCCTCGGTACTCGGAAATTCATCTACCGATTGCGGTAAGTAGGTATATGCTTTGCGATCTTTCGATATGAATCCTGCAATGGGAGGCAATATGCGATGGAAGTAGAATTTGAATAGTCGTGCAAATATCGAAGCCTTGGGCGTAGAAAATTCTAGTACATAGATTCGTCCTCCTTGTTTGATTACCCGACGAGCTTGAGAAAGCCCTTTGTCGAGATCCTCGAAATTGCGTACCCCAAAAGCGCACGTCACAGCGTCAAACGACTCATCGTCGAATGGTAGCTTTTCGGCATCGGCAACGTGTAGTGGAATATCCAATGATAGTTTGCGGAATTTCCCCTGTGCCACTTTAATCATTTGAGGGGAAAGGTCGGCACCCACGATTTGGGAGTGGACGGTGCTGGGATTTTTGGTCAGAGATTTGCTAATAGCAATAGTCAGATCGCCCGTACCACAGGCAATATCCAACACCGAAGAGGGTGATTGAATAAGAAGTTGACGCACTAACTTCTTGCGCCAACTACGATCAATATTGAGCGATAGTAGGCGGTTGAGAAGATCATAACGTGGGGCTATGTTATCGAACATCTGCTCCACTTGTTGCTTCTTGGTTGAGTTATGGTTATATGGTTTCACTGGTCACAAAGGTATGATTTTTTTGTGAGATTTTATATCTTCTTGGTATTCAAACCCAATTTTATGGTTACCTTTGTTAGTTATTATTTTTTGAGACAATGAATGATTTTGATACACAGCTAGAGATAATGCAGCCTCAGCTCGATAGATCTGTCGAGATCCCTATGGCCTCTAGTGGCGTTTCGGCGGGGTTTCCTTCTCCGGCTGATGATTACCGTGGATTGAAACTGGATCTTAATCGGGAGTTGATTAGCAATCCAGCTTCGACTTTTTTTGCCCGTGTTAGTGGTGTTTCGATGGTCGATTCGGGGGTTGATGATGGCGATCTGTTGGTGATCGACAAAAGCGTAACACCCTATAATGGCTGTTTGGCTATTTGTTATGTAGATGGCGAATTTACTGTCAAACGCTACGAAAATCATGGTGACTATGCTCTGTTGATCCCCTCGAATGCCAATTACCAACCTTTGCGAGTTACGCCCGATGATGATTTTAGGATTTGGGGCGTGGTGCGCTATGTGATAAAAAAAGTTTAACTGCTAACTCCCCTCGGGTGGACTATGCCCTTGAAGATTTGCGATAAATAATGTTTGGACTTTGTGATTGTAATAACTTTTATGCTAGTTGTCAGCGAGTTTTCGACCCTTCGCTCGAAGGGCGACCACTGATCGTGCTCAGCGGAAACGATGGGTGTGTTATTGCACGTAGCAACGAGGCTAAGGCTTTGGGTATCAAAATGGGGCAGCCCTTTTTCCAGATACGCCAGATCGTCAGACAACATAAAGTGGCTATTTTTTCATCGAATTTTGAACTCTATGGCGATATGTCGGCTCGTGTTATGCAAACTTTGCGGTCGATGGTAGAGGAGGTTGAGGTCTATTCGATAGATGAGGCTTTTCTTTGGTTTGACGAGGATTTCTCCCACGAACAACTAAAGGATTATGGTCATCGGATCTCTGATACTGTACGTCGCCATACGGGTATTCCTGTGAGTTTGGGTATTTCGCATACCAAGACTTTGGCTAAGGTTGCTAGTCGCTTGTGCAAACTCTATCCCCGATTGCAGGGGTGTTGTGTTATGGTTAGAGATCAAGATATAGCCAAGGTTCTCGAATGGTTTCCGATTTCGGATGTTTGGGGCGTGGGGCGCAAATCGGTTACGAAGCTTCGTGAGGTGGGGGTTACCACTGCGGCACAATTTTGTCAACTCTCCCCCGAATGGATTCGCTCAGCGTTGAGTGTTACGGGTCTTCGCACGTGGAAGGAGCTGCATGGCGAGTCGTGTATTGAGTTTGATGAGATTCCCTCTTCACGACAGTCTATCATGGTATCTCGTTCTTTTTCGCATGAGATTTATGATTTGGATGAGATGATACAGGCGGTCACTAGTTTTGCCACTAGTGCTTCGGTCAAACTTCGTCGAGAGGGATCTGTGGCATCTATGATGCAGGTTTTTATTCATACCAATGGTCATCGTGCGGATGCTTATCAGTACAGCGAGAGCGAATCTATTAGATTTCCTACTCCTACTGATAGCACACTTGAGATTGTCAAATATGCTATTGATGTTTTGCGTCGAATTTATCTTGAAGATTTTGGGTATAAGAAGGCTGGGGTTTTGTTGTATGATCTCTCATCTAATTTGGGTATTCAGTCCTCTTTGTTTGATAATGTTGATCGTTTGGCGCATCGAGCTTTGATGCGTCAGGTTGATATGTTGAATGATGAATTGGGTCGTGGTTCTGTTCGGTTGGCGAGTGAGGGCGATGGTGTTTTGTCTGTTCGTGGGGAGCATTTATCACCACGTTATACTACTTCTTGGGATGACATTCTTATTGTCAAGAACTAGGGATTGTTAGTAGGGTTCTCGGACGGCTGTCGGTGTGGCTCGTGCTACGAAAGTAGTACGGGGCTCCAGGCGTGTGGGAGCCGTCCGCCCCGTAGATTTTTCTAGCGAAAAATCCGCTATCGCAATTGAACCATTTTCCTTTCCGAAGAAATGAATATTATCCAAAAAAAAAGATGGTGCGCAACTTTCTAAGAAAAGTGCACACCATTTTATTTACCTGCAATCAACCACCAGCGATAGATCCATAACAGGATATTTAGAGCTTAATTTTTGTATTCTGTGGAGTTCTAATTCCAGGCTTTAGCTCTCCGTTGAGGATATATAGTTCGTTTTCTTTTAGCACTAGTGCTGCTCCTGCACGGGCACTACGTGGCTCATTGAGTAGCTCTTTCCACTCGTTGGTATTCACGTTATAGAGCATTACCTGCGAGTTGAACTTATAGTAGAGAGGATCTTCGAGCATATATTGACGCTGAATCTCTTTTAGCTTATTGAGTTCGCAGGTTCGATTGGTTGCGATTTGGAACGCACGTTCAAGTGCTTGATCGAAGATCAGTTTGTCGACACCACCGGTAACTATTATACAGCTATCTTGGTATGCCACACCCGACGATCCGACCATTGATTGGGCTATGCCATCTTTTTTGTATGATTGGATCTTTTGCCATTGAGAGTTCGAGGGGCTGAATTTGTAGCCATAGTCTATGGTTACTCCAGCTGTGCTATCGCTCGAAGGTGTAAAACCACCCCAGATATAAATATCACCTGCCAAGGCCACTACCACGGGTTGGATCATGCTCACTGGAAGTTTGCACTCTAGGCTGTCCCACCTCTGTGGCGAACGTAGATCAAGCGTGTAGATCGAACGGTTGGCAACCCCCGCAGAGAGTCCCCCCGTAAGATAAATCACACTATCCATGATTGTCGCTCCGCCCTGTTCGATCGAACGTGGAAGAGAGGGTATCTCTTTGCGAGAGAGCTTCCCCTGCGAGAATGAGTAGCCCACAACATCCGAGATCGAACCCAAGGCATCGGCTCCACCAATAAAGTAAAGCCAATCACCAACCCTCACCGTAGCTCCATAAGCACGAGGAGAATCCATGCGTCCAACCTCAGCCCAATCACCACTCTCAAGCAGAGCAAAGATCTGGTCGTAATAAGCCTTCACACCCCCATCGGCAGCCGAAACCTCAGGGAAATTAGCACCCCCCGAAATCAAAACAGCTCCGCCCGAAACCCCCGAATAGGGTGCCGAAACACCCAAAGAGTAACCTGCGCTAGAAGGCGAAATCTCCGAAACCGATTCCACCGTAACACCCTCCGAAGATGATCGAGAACCATCGGAACAAGCTCCACCCAAAAGCAAAGCCCCCAAAAAAGCAAAACGTAAACTATGTCTCATCCTTATTCTTTAGAGAGTATCTTTTTAGTCAAAATATGACTTACGGCCATCATACGAGGAATATGGAAAGGACCCTTGAAGATATTACCCTTGGCAGGTTGTGCCACCGTGCCATCACGATGCAAATAACCATACCACTCACCAAACTCAGCATCAGGGAATTTCTCATAAGTATAGTCATGGATCTTCTTGTGAATCTCCAAATATTTCTTATCCTCGGTAATCAAATAAGCATACAACGAAGCGATAATAGTCTCGCACTGTGGCCACCAGAATTTCATATCCTGAGAGTAGTCCTGAACAGGAAGGTTGCGGCAGTCACGGAAGTTGATAATACCACCAAACTCCTCGTCCCAGCCCCACTGCCAAGACCAATCAAAAAGCGTAAGAGCCAACTCTCGGTAGTGCTCCTCACGGGCGTGACCTTTGGTTGCCTCGATCATAAACCAAGAAAGCTCAATCACATGACCTGGGTTAATAATACGTCCCGAACAAGTGTCGATCATCTCGCCATTCTCGCCCACACACTCTAGTGCCGCCTTAAATTCGGGATGAACAAAATATTTCTCGATAGTCTCTAGCGAAGAGTCGATCAATTCATCGAGAATAGCATCCGAGCTGACCTGCTTAACAACATTAGCCGTATTGAGCAGAATCATCAAAGGCGAAAGTCCACGCTGTTTGATATTAGGCATCGACTTAGGAATCGCCACCGAAGGATCCTTCATCATAACCACAACTCGCTTCAAGAGATCCAAAGCCTTATCGGCATAAGTGGTGTCGCCCGTAGCCTTAGAATATTCGGCCATAGCAATAATAGCAAAACACTCCGAGAAGATATAACGACGACGACGCACCGGAGTACCATCGGCCATCACCTCAAAGAACATATGACCATCGGTATCAAAACAGTGAGCTTCGATAAAATCCAAAGCCGAACGTGCCGCAACCAGATATTCGGGCTTCGGCTCAATAGTGTTGTAGGCAAAAGAACAAGCGTAGCCAAATCGCCCCTGAAACCAGACAGATTTGGTCTGGTCGATCAGCGTACCATCACGATCCACGCAAGTGTAAACCCCGCCATTAACCGTATCGACTCCATTTTTAAGCCAGAAAGGAAGAATATCCTCCGTAAGATCATGTAAATAAATGTCTGAGCATTGCTGAAGGTATGCTCTCTCTTGTTGTGTCATCATATTCAATGAAAATTAAAAAAAATATGGGGCTTTCTCAATAGTATTAAAAAGCCCCAGTTAAGATTATCTGATCTCTGTCTTTGAAGTTTTTTCAAAGATAGAGAATATAAAATATTACCTAGAATTTGTTGCAACGGTCGAAGAAGTCGATCTCCTCTAGTTGTGCTTTCATTTGATCCTCTTCTTCTTGGCTCATATCACGGAATGGAAGGCGATTTGGGCCCATATCCAGGCCAATAAGTTTCATGATGCGTTTACCACCTACGATATTTCCACGGAAGTTGCAGATTACGTTGATTACTGCTTGGCTGTAGTTTTGGTGCTCTACGGCTGCTGCTACATCACCTGCGTTGTATGCCTCACCTATTGCCACTTGCTCACGACCATTATAGTTGGTAGTACCACAGATACATCCTTGCGCACCACCCATTACTAGGCTAGATAGAGCTGTTTCGTCTTGACCATGCAAAATATCAAACTTACCATCGGCATACAAGCGACATTGGTTATATTCGTAGATAGACTCAAAAGTATATTTGATACCTGCGAAATTAGGGATACGGCCATCGACAGCTTTCAATAGTTCCAGCATCGAGAAGTATGCGCCATTAAACACTGGGATGTGGTAGTAGTAGAACGGAAGTTCTGGAGCTGCTGCTGCGATCTCTTCGCAATATGCTACTAACTCTTCTAGGCGACCAATTTTCGGGAATGGCGGAGCCATTGTACCGATACCCCATGCTCCGATTTCTTGTGCGTGAGTGGCCATCATTTTGGCTGATTTAAGGCAACAGCTACCCACGTGGATCATTACTTTGAAACCCTCTGGCGACTCTTTAACCCATGTTTCTGCTAGTTTCAGGCGTTCTTCGTCTGTTAGCATATATCCCTCTCCCGAAGAGCCATTGACGAATACCCCTTTTAGTCCATTTTTTTGGAGCATTGCTGCATATTGTGGGATTGGCTCGTAGTTTACTTCACCGTCGGCATAGAACGGTGTAAAAGGTGCGTTAAGCAGACCTATTATTTTTTCCATTTTTGTTATTTAAAGAATTATTTATGGTTCTTACTTTATGTAAAGGTATGTATTTTTATTTGTTTCGCAAAATATTAATTAATTTTAATATTGCTGGATGAACGGCTTATCTTGCTTTGTAACTTGATTTCTGGTTTGGATTGTTCTTTACTTTTTGACGAATTGGAGGGGTTGATATACATTAAATTGGCGATATGTTTGGGTTCGTGGTTTTTGAATTGCTCTACGGGGCGGACACCCTGCACACTAAAGTAGCACATGACCCAGCAAGAGTCCCAGAAAAGACCCGAGCGTCCCAGAACAATCAACATCTTTTAAGGTAATAAATCCAAATTGCGATAGATTTTTCTGACGAAAAATCAGCTATCGCAATTGAACCGTTTTGCCCCCAAAGATATTGATTGTTCTGGGACGCTCGGGTCTTTTCTGGGACTCTTGCTGGGTCATGTGCTATGAAAGAGTGCAGGAATAATTTGCAGGGGGAGCTATCCGAGAATTATCTATCTCATTAAAATAACTAAACTGCTTGATTATTAAATATTTTTACTACCTTTGATGATGTATAATAATACCTCAAACCATTAAAACTTCTAAGACGATGAAAAAATTACTCCTACTCGTACTCTTGGCACTTTTAGGTAGTGCTAACTCATTTAGCCAAACATATAGCTATAAGTATATGTGCAGTATCACCGAAGACGGGGATCAAATTGTAAAGTCAGATCTTAAAGGCGATGTGTTTAAATTTAGTTTTGTCGATGATTTCAGTGTGTGCTATTTACTCCGTGAGAATGGAGAGGTTAGTGGCTGGAAATTTGTATATATTGGCGTTGAAGACGATATGTTGAAGTATGAAGATCAAAGTGAAATTACACTTGTCGGAGGCCCTGACTACCTCTATTTCGCTAAGGATTACACTGAACTCCTATGGGATTGTGTTCTGGGAAGAAGAAATACAGATGTTAAATCAATAAGGTATCTTGTACTTGAGGACTAGCTTTGGTCTAAGTGCTGTGTTTAGATTATAAGAGACCGTTGCAAGAGTTGCAGCGGTCTCTTTTTGCGAAATGGTCTATGTAAAGACTACCGTTTTATTACCATAAACCAAAACCTTGTGGTCGATATGCTTTTCGAGGGCACGAGAAAGTACTATCTTCTCAATATCACGCCCCTTGTGTATCATATCCGAAATAGTATCACGATGTGAAACACGAGATACATCCTGCTCGATAATCGGCCCTGCATCAAGATCGTCGGTCACATAGTGACTCGTTGCCCCTATCAACTTAACACCACGCTCAAAGGCTGCATGATAGGGCTTAGCACCCACAAAAGCCGGAAGGAAGGAATGGTGAATATTGATAATGCGATTTGGATATAACCCCACAAAATTTGGAGACAACACCTGCATATAACGAGCCAAAACAACAAAGTCTATATCGAAACTCGATAGCAACTCCAACATCGCAGCCTCTTGCTCTAGCTTGTTCTCACGATTTACCTCGAAACGGTAGAACGGTATGCCAAAACTATCGGCAACCGAACGCAAATCCTCGTGATTGCTCACAATCAATGGAATCTCTACACGCCACTCACCGGCAGTATAACGTCCCAAAATATCGAATAAACAGTGAGACATACGAGAGACAAACAACGCCATACGTGGCAACTGATTTCCGAAATACAGCTCACACTTCATGCCATAACGTTTGCCATAGAGCAAATCGAATGTCTCGAGAATACGATCATCGGGAATCAAAAAATTTGTCAAATCCCACTCTACTCGCATAAAGAATATTGATCGGTCACGATCAACATTCTGAGCCAAATAGGTTATATTACCACCATTGTCGGTGATAAAGGTTGTCACAGTAGCCAATATCCCCTGTGTATCGGGACAGTGCAACAACAGCGTTGCAGTCCTCTCTTTAATCTCTCGTTTTTTAATCATTATATATTAATTATAAGAGCTTTCTCCATGCTCATAAATATCCAATCCCTCTTTTTCGATACGTTTTTCGACACGCTTTTCGATACGCATACCAAATAAATCCCACTCCTGCGCTATGATATAATCTCGATTCGGTGGCAAAGATATGATTTTTTTTCTAAAGAGTGCAGTTGTTTTTGATCGGAGAGCTATATAAAGAGTTGCCAACTGGAGCACTCTCCGTT
>JAWXTL010000009.1:0-16817 GCA_044433565.1 Rikenellaceae bacterium
ACTCACAAGGTCTATGGGGCGGCGACAGAGCCAGATCTGCTATTCACCAGCAGCGGAACAACAGGCAACGACACCTCGACCCACTACGTAGCAGACAGGGGGATCTATGAAGAGGCATTCCTCGCAGGATTCGAGCAGTTCTACGGAGATCCCACTCAATATTCGATCTTCGCCCTATTGCCCGGTTATCTCGAACGCCAAGGATCATCGCTTGTCTATATGGTCGAAAAGCTACACCAAAAGAATCCCAACAAGGGGGGCTTCTACCTAAACGACCTAGACCAACTAGCCCAACAGCTAGAAATGGCAAAAGCCAACAACGAAAAGATATTCCTGATCGGGGTAACCTTTGCGATGGTCGAATTTGCCCAGAGATACAGTTTACAACTCCCCCCAGATGCAATAGTTATGGAGACCGGAGGGATGAAGGGAAGAGGGCGTTCGATCGAACGAGAGGAGCTACACGAGTTGTTAGGAGGAGGTTTCGGGGTCAGGAAGATACATTCGGAATACGGAATGACCGAGCTACTCTCGCAAGGGTACTCATCGGGCGAGGGGATCTTCTATCCAAGCGATTCGATGATAGTCTGTGGGCGATCGCTAGATAACCCCCTAGTAATCAAAGAGGGGCGTTTCAAACAGAATATAGGTCTCAACATAATAGATACCGCCAACTGGCAAAGTTGTTCGTTTATCGCCACGGGCGACTACGGAGAGCTATACGAAGATGGAGGATTCACAATAAAAGGGCGCATCGAAGGGGAAATTCTACGAGGATGCAATATGTTGGCCTAAAATAAGTTTTGTATTTCAGATAAAAGTAATTACCTTTGCCGCTCAATTAATTAACAAACAAATAAAAGACAAGCAAATGAGCTATCTACCAGCTGAGAAAAAAGTAGAACTTTTTTCGACTTACGGACAGTCTAATACTGACACCGGTTCTCCAGAGAGCCAAATCGCCCTATTTTCTTACCGTATCAGCCACTTGACCAATCACCTAAAAGCTAACAAGCACGATTACAACACACAACGTGCGTTGTTGAAAATGGTTGGTAAACGTCGTAGTCTATTGGATTACCTCAAAAGAACTGATATTGAACGTTACCGTGCTATCATCAAGCAACTAGGTATCCGTAAGTAGAGACCGTTGCAAGGCGGCGATATTTTAAAGATAACACAGTGTGCTCTTCAGTCACATACCCAGAGTATGCTCCTTCAGATCCCCCTGCGCCATCTTCAAAATCTCATCCACCTATCAACGCTCTCTGAAATCGGAGCAAAACTTGCGTTTTGCAACGGTCTCAAGTAATAGGGTTTGCGCCTTGTTTTGGCGTGACTTTCGATCCCTCGATCATTTTTGGTCGGGGGATTTTTTTTGCGATTTCGGGGATAGAATGGTTCAATTGCGATAGCGAGAATTTTCTGCCAAGAAAATTCATCAGAGCAGACACTCCCCCACGGGAGCCCTGCACTACTAAAGTAGCACATGACCCAGCAAAAGTCCCAGAAAAGACCCGAGAGTCCCAGAACAATCAATATCTTCTGGGATGGAATTTTTCAATTGCGATAGCGGAGATTTTGCCTTCGCCAGAAGGGAAATCTCTACGGGGCGGACGGCTCCCCCCGTCGGGAGCCCCGTAAACCTGAAGGCTTACGGGTCACACCGACAGCCGTCCGAGAACACTCCATTTCTCCTGCGCAATGAAAATTATCCTACCACCACCGCAAGATTTTTCGACAAAGAAAAACCCAACACAAAAATCATAAGGACAAAGGGTTGTAGTTCCAAAAAATATATGTATCTTTGTGCTTCAGTAGATAATTCCATAACTGAAATACGCAATGCAAACACAGACCACTGCCACTCTTATCTTAGAGGACGGCAAACGATTTGAAGGCTATGCCTTTGGTAGTCAAACTCCTACATCTGGTGAGATCGTCTTTAACACCGCAATGACAGGATACCCAGAAAGCCTTACCGACCCATCTTATCTTGGTGAAATTCTGGTACTTACATTCCCTCTTATTGGCAACTATGGTGTACCTGATTCGACAATCATGGAATGGGGACTTCCACAATTTTTTGAGAGCAATCATATCCATGTACGTGGACTTGTGATCTCTGACTACTGCTTCCACCATAGTCATTGGAATGCGATCCGATCGCTAGATCAGTGGATGAAAGATGAGAAGATCCCTGGAATCTTTGGGGTTGACACCCGTGAGATCACCAAAACTATCCGTGAACAAGGGGTAATGTTGGCTAAAATGTGCTATGAGGGTCAGCCTGAACCTGCTTCGTTCGAGAATCCTTTGGCCGAGAATCTTGTCGCTAAAGCATCTTCTACGGAGGTAAAAAGCTATGGCGAGGGTGCGAACAAAATCGTAATGGTCGATTGTGGTGCTAAATTTAATATTATTCGCTGTTTGCTCAAACGTGATACTACCGTAACGGTGGTGCCTTGGGATTATGATTTCACTACGCTAGATTATGATGGAGTGATGGTGTCGAATGGCCCAGGAGACCCTGCGCTTTGCTCGGCTACGGTTGCCAACCTGCAAAAAGCATTCGAGGTGGGCAAACCAATCTTCGGAATCTGTATGGGTAACCAATTGCTTGGTATGGCAGCTGGTGCTACGACCTATAAACTCAAATATGGTCACCGTTCGCACAACCAACCAGCTTTGGAGTGTGGGACTAATCGTGCGGTGATTACCTCGCAAAACCACGGTTATGCGATTGACCCTGCGGGATTGGGAGCTGATTGGGAGCCATATTTTGTAAACCTAAACGACAACACAATCGAGGGTATTCGTCACAAATCACAACCATTTTGCAGCGTTCAGTTCCACCCAGAGGCAACTTCGGGCCCAGTGGACACAGAATACCTGTTCGATGAGTTTATCGCACGAGTAGAGAACTTCAAAAAGTAGTATAAAAAAGAGAAATCAAGAAAACAGATGGAACAAACAAAGATAAAAAAAGTACTACTTCTTGGTAGTGGTGCACTCAAGATTGGTGAGGCAGGTGAATTTGACTATTCGGGTTCACAAGCTCTAAAAGCCCTTAAAGAAGAGGGGATTTATACTATACTTATTAACCCTAATATCGCTACGGTTCAGACCTCGGAGGGGATTGCCGATCAGGTATATTTCTTGCCCGTAACTCCCGAATTTGTGGAGCAGGTGATCGAGAAGGAGCGTCCAGAGGGTCTTCTTCTTGCTTTTGGTGGTCAGACTGCTTTGAACTGTGGTGTGGCTCTTCACAAAGGTGGGGTGCTCGAAAAATATAATGTACGTGTGCTTGGTACTCCAGTTCAGGCGATTATGGATACCGAAGATCGTGATCTTTTTGTTCAGAAACTAGATCAGATTGATGTTAAGACTATCAAATCGGAGGCGGTGACCACTGTCGAAGATGCTAAACGTGTGGCTAATGAGCTGGGTTATCCGGTGATTATCCGTGCGGCTTATACTCTTGGTGGCTTGGGTTCGGGCTTCTGTGATAACGACTCGGATATGGACAGTATGGCCTCTAAGGCGTTTACCTATTCGCCTCAGATTCTGGTTGAGAAATCGCTGAAGGGATGGAAAGAGGTTGAGTATGAGGTGGTTCGTGACCGTCACAACAACTGCTTGACTGTTTGTAATATGGAGAACTTCGACCCGCTAGGTATCCACACTGGTGAGTCTATTGTTGTTGCTCCTTCGCAAACTTTGACCAATTCGGAGTATCACAAATTGCGTGAGATCGCTATCCGTATTGTTCGCCATATTGGTATCGTGGGTGAGTGTAATGTTCAGTATGCACTAGACCCAGAGAGCGAAGATTATCGTGTGATCGAGGTGAATGCTCGTTTGAGTCGTTCTTCGGCTTTGGCATCGAAGGCTACGGGTTATCCACTAGCGTTTGTGGCTGCCAAACTTGGTTTGGGCTATGGTCTACATGAGCTAAAAAACAGTGTTACAAAAACTACCACTGCGGCATTTGAACCTGCATTGGACTATATAGTATGTAAAATCCCACGTTGGGACTTGGGTAAATTCAAGGGCGTAAGTCGCCAATTGGGTTCTTCGATGAAATCCGTAGGTGAGATTATGTCGATCGGTCGTAACTTCGAGGAGGCAATCCAAAAGGGTCTTCGTATGATTGGTCAGGGTATGCACGGCTTTATCGCCAACAAGGAGCTTTTGGTCGAGGACCTTGAGACCGAACTTCGCAACCCAACCGACAAGCGTATCTTTATGATTGCTATCGCTTTCCACCGTGGATATAGCGTTGATAGGATTCATGAGCTTACCAAGATTGACAAATGGTTCTTGTCGAAACTCAAGGGGATCGTAGATCTTGAACATGCAATGGAGGAGTACAAATCACTTCCAGAACTACCGGCTGTGATGCTTCGTGAGGCAAAACAAAAAGGTTTCTCGGATTTCCAAGTGGCTCGTACCGTTATGTCGTTGGATGATACCAATATGGAAGATGGAATCCGTGCAGTACGTGAACATCGTAAAGCTCTGGGTATTGTCCCTGTGGTTAAGCAGATCGACACCCTAGCGGCTGAATATCCTGCTCAGACCAACTACTTGTATCTGACCTATAATGGTACTTATCATGATATTGACTTCGCTCACGACGACAAATCGGTTGTGGTTCTCGGTTCGGGTGCTTATCGCATCGGATCGTCAGTAGAATTTGACTGGTGTTCGGTTTCGGCAATCAACTCGGTGCGCAAGAATGGTCTGCGCTCGATCATGATTAACTACAACCCAGAGACCGTATCGACCGACTACGATATGTGTGATCGTCTATACTTCGACGAATTGACACTCGAACGTGTGCTGGATATTGCCGATCTCGAAACTCCACGTGGAGTGATCGTTTCGGTAGGAGGTCAGATCCCTAACAACTTGGCTATGCGTATGGATAGCTACGGTGTGCCTATCTTGGGTACTTCGGCGCAGAATATTGATGGTGCGGAAGACCGTCACCGTTTCTCTTCGATGCTCGACCGTTTGGGTATCGACCAGCCACGTTGGAAAGAGCTTTCGTCGATGGATGATATATATGTATTTGCCGATGAGGTTGGTTTCCCATTGTTGATTCGTCCTTCTTATGTACTTTCGGGTGCAGCTATGAATGTGGTGAGCAACAAAGAGGAGTTGGAACACTTCTTGAAATTGGCAACCAACGTAAGTAAACAACACCCTGTGGTTGTTACCGAATTTATCGAGAATGCCAAAGAGATCGAGATTGATGCAGTTGCCAAAGATGGTGAGGTATTGATCTATGCTATTTCGGAGCACGTTGAGTTTGCGGGTGTTCACTCGGGTGATGCTACAATGGTATTCCCAGCGCAACGCTTATATATCGAGACCGTTCGTCGTATCAAGAAGATAGCAAAACAGATCGCTCAGGAGCTTAATATCTCGGGACCATTCAATATGCAGTTGTTGGCCAAAAACAACTTTATCAAGGTGATCGAATGTAACCTACGTGCTTCTCGCTCGTTCCCATTCGTATCGAAAGTCCTCAAAGTAAACTTTATCGACATTGCAACTCGTGTGATGTTGGGCTTAGATCCACAAGTACCAGCCAAATCGGCATTCGATCTTGATTATGTGGGTATCAAAGCTTCGCAATTCTCGTTTAGCCGTCTTCAAAAGGCCGATCCAATCCTAGGAGTCGAGATGTCTTCGACTGGTGAGGTTGGATGTATCGGTGAGTCATACGAAGAGGCTATTATGAAGTCAATGCTTTCGGTGGGTTATCGTTTGCCACAAAAGAGCGTATTGCTATCGACTGGCGATGCAAAATCAAAGAATCAGACCCTAGAGGCGGCACGTGCCCTTCAGAAAAAAGGGTTGACTCTCTATGCAACCAAAGGCACAGCATCGTTCCTAGCGGACAATGGTATCTCGTCGATCGTCGTTGCATGGCCAGATCAAGATGGCAACGGAATGCCAAACGCCCTAGAGCTAATCAAAGAGCGCAAGGTTGATTTTGTAATCAATATTCCTAAGAATCATACGAAGGATGAGTTGAACAACGACTACACGATCCGTCGTTCGGCAATCGACTTCAACATCCCGTTGTGTACCAATGCACGTTTGGCAAACGACTTTATCGTTGCTTACTGTAATTTGGGCACTGAGGGTATTAAGATTAAATCTTGGAGCGAATATACTTCTTAAGAGGTATTGTAGCACTGATATAGAAAGAAAAGCAGCCCTAGAAGATTACTCTCTTCTAGGGCTGCTTTTGTAATGTGTACATAAAGATATGGTGTGTTCTCGGACGGCTGTCGGTGTGACACGTGCTACTTTAGTAGTACGGGGCTCCCGACGGGGGGAGCCGTCCGCCCCGTAGAGATTTTACCTCGCGGCAAAATCTCCGCTATCGCAATTGAAAATTCCTCTACCTAAAGATACCAACCTCACAAACCTAACGAGGCAAAGAATAACTCCGCTCACGAATAGTCGAAACCCACTGAGCGGTAGTCATACTATCATCAATAGTCAGCGGTTCGCCCAAATAAACATCAATATGCTTACCCCGTTGTGCAAACATCTCACGTGGCAAGAGTATCATCTCAATATTTGCCTTGATCCCCAAACGCTTACGCCACAAAGCCCAACGATAAAAAGAACGACTATTAAGAGCCGAAACATGAACAGGAACCACCTGACGATCGCTCTCACGTGCCTTCTGAACAAAAGTATTCCGCCAAGGAGTATCCTGAACCCGAGAATCAATCAAACGAGAACACAGTCCAGCCGGAAAAGTAAAAACCTGCCCCCGACCAAAATACATCTCACGATGCGCCCGAACATAATCACCACTCTGACGACCATGCTTATTCACCGGAACCATAATAGGAGCTACGGGGGTTATATTGGTGAGGATATCATTCACAACAAACTTAAACCCATAAGGGGCAAAACGACTAAGCAACAAAGAGAGAATCATCCCATCGACCCCACCCAACGGATGGTTCGAGGCAAAGATATAACGCTGCTGAGGATCAATTAATTCCTCGCCATGAAGCGTGTAGTCAACCTCGATATAACGGAGCGTCTGTTCGATAAATTCCAGAGGCGGCAGATCGCCGTAATTCTCTATGATATAGTTGATTCGCTTGAGGCAAATAAGCCGCTCGAAGGCACGAATAGCAAACCTCGGGAGCCATTTTGCAAGGCGTGGGTTTTTCGATTTGATAATTTTTGTAAGATCTATTGCATCCATTCTGCAAAAATAGATTAATTTTGTCGATTATGGAAACTAATTATCACCTACCCGTACTTTTAAAAGAGAGCGTTGATGCTCTTGATGTTAAACCCAATGGTATTTATGTCGATGTCACCTTTGGTGGCGGAGGGCATTCTCGTGAGATTCTCTCTCGCCTTTCGTCTAGGGGGCGGCTTATTGCTTTTGACCAAGATGCCGATGCTCATGCCAATGCACCCAAAGACAAACGATTGACTTTGGTGCGCTCGAATTTCAGATTCTTGCGTGGACATCTTCGGGCATTGGGGATCGAGAAGATCGACGGACTGTTGGGTGATTTGGGGGTTTCGTCGCACCACTTCGATACACCAGAGCGTGGTTTTTCGTTTCGTTTTGATGCCAAATTGGATATGCGGATGAATCAGAGCGGTCGACTCTCGGCAGCCGATGTTCTCAACAGCTACTCGAAAGAGGATCTCGCACGTCTCTTTGGCAAATATGGCGAACTAGAGAAGCCTATGCGTATGGCAGCCGATGTGGTGAGCTATCGTGAAACAGTGGGTGAATTTGAGATGATCTCGGATCTGCAAAAGGCGGTTATAAAGTCGACCCCTAAGTTTGGCGATAAGAAATTCTATGCCAAGCTATTCCAAGCCCTACGTATCGAGGTCAATGGCGAGATGGAGGCACTAGAGATGATGCTCGATGGGGCAACACGTATGCTCGGCTCGGGAGGGCGACTCTCGGTAATCACCTACCATTCGCTCGAAGACCGTATGGTCAAAAATTATATCCGTAGCGGCAATAGCGATGGCAAGATCGAGAAAGATTTCTTTGGCAATATCCTCTCACCCTACCAAGCCGTCAATCGCAAACCGATCGAAGCTTCGGAGCAAGAGGTCGAGATGAACGGACGTGCTCGGAGTGCACGATTGCGTATAGCCGATAAACGATAACCCTACTACCTAAAATTATAATATCCCATGAAACACAATTTCGACTATTCTCGTCGCACCACCACCACCGTAAATATTGGTGGATTGAAGGTGGGTAGCGACCATCCGATTATGGTTCAGACCATGACCAACACCCCAACCGACAATACGGAGCGTTCGGTGGCGCAGATTCTGCGTGTGGCAGAGGCGGGGGGTGAGTTGGTTCGCCTTACGGCTCAGGGCTCTCGACAGGCTCAGAATTTGAGTGTTATTCGTCGTGAATTGGATAGTCGAGGATGCTCGATTCCGTTGTGTGCCGATATACATTTCAATGCTGATTTGGCTCTTGAGGCGGCACGTAGCGTCGAGAAGGTGCGCATCAACCCTGGGAACTACGCTCAAAAGGAGCGTTTGCGTGATAAATTTGTCGAACTTCTGGATCTCTGCAAAGAGCAGAAACGGGCTTTGCGTGTGGGGGTCAACCATGGGTCGCTCTCCTCTCGTATTGTCGAGCAATATGGAGATACTCCACGTGGTATGGTCGAGAGTGCAATGGAGTTTTTGCGCATTGCCTCAGAAGAGGAATTTGGGGATGTGGTGGTTTCGCTCAAATCGAGCAATCCACGTATTATGGTCGAGAGTTATCGCCTAGCGGCACAGACCATGGATAGCGAAGGGTTGAATTATCCGTTGCATATTGGGGTTACCGAGGCAGGTGAGGGCGATGATGGGCGCATCCGTTCGGCTGTGGGTATTGGGGCACTGTTGGCTGATGGTTTGGGCGACACGATTCGTGTCTCGTTGACCGAAGATCCCGAGGCGGAGATCCCTGTGGCAGAGGCTTTGGCTCGTTATTATGATTCTCGTGGGGCGGCAGAGGCTATTGCGGTAGATATTGAGCGATTGCCTTATGATCCTTTGGTTTTCAGTAATCGTTATGCTGGTTCGTTGGCTGCGGTTGTGGGTCGTGGGGGTGACTTCGAGGGGGCGCAAGATTCGTGGCACTGTGTAAGTCTTGACGATCTCACACCCCAAAGGCTAGAGCAACTAAAAAGATCGGACAAGAAGGATTATATTGTTCTGAGCAGTGATAACGTCAACTGGACAGGCGAGATCCGAGCGGCAATCTCACGATTGATGATCTCGGAAGTCGAGAATCCCGTAATCCTGCATCGCAACTACCCCACCCAAGAGAATGTCGAGATCTACTCGGCAGCCGATATGGGTTCGATCTTGATTGATGCCTTGGCTCAAGGAGTGTGGATCGAGGCCGGTGGGCAGTTGTGTGATGCCACATTGGGGCTGTCAATACTTCAGGCTTGTCGCCTAAGATTGACCAAGACCGAGATTATCAGTTGCCCAGGGTGTGGTCGTACACTCTTTGATTTGCAGGAGTGTGTGCTAAAGGTCAAGGAACGTTTTAGCAATTACCCAGGGTTGAAGATTGCAGTTATGGGGTGTATTGTCAATGGGCCTGGCGAGATGGCCGATGCCGATTTTGGATATGTGGGGTCGGGTCACGGTCTAGTTACCCTCTATCGTGGGCAGAGCGTTTATGAGCGAGGCATTCCCCAGAATGAGGCACTAGATCGACTAGCACTGTTGATCGAGAGTACTCTCTAGTTTTTTTTTTGAGGGAGGTGTTTTTTGTTCTCGCTCCCACGGGAGCCCTGCACCACTAAAGTAGCACATGACCCAGCAAGAGTCCCAGAAAAGACCCGAGTGTCCCAGAACAATCAATCTCTTCGAGGTAGAATCTTTCCAATTGCGATAGCGGATTTTTCTGACGAAAAATCTACGTGGCGGACG
Source organism: Rikenellaceae bacterium (assembly GCA_044433565.1). Classification (GTDB taxonomy): domain Bacteria; phylum Bacteroidota; class Bacteroidia; order Bacteroidales; family Rikenellaceae; genus Mucinivorans. The sequence continues at coordinate 9,976 of JAWXTL010000009.1, forward strand.
GCTCCCCCCGTCGGGAGCCCCGTAAACCTGAAGGCTTACAGGGCCACACCGACAGCCGTCCGAGAAACGACCATATCTTCGAGAATCAATAATGGTTCAAATCAACTCAATCAGAAACAGACTGCAAACAGCTATACAACAAAGAGATAGACAAATAATTACTAATTTTTAGTAGACACTAATGAAAAAGAGTCCAAAAAAATAAGTAACTTTGCTAGGCTATATATATGCAATAAAACCCCAAACAATGAGAAAGATAGCAGAGCAATGTCGAATATACAAGAAAATAGAGCACTAAAAAAGCCAAAGATAAATCGTAGACCCTTCAAAGGAGATCCATGGCTCTGGACTTTGGTTGTCCTGCTGATGCTGATCTCGGTGTTGGTGGTCTATTCGTCGTCGGCCTCAATGGCATATAGAGTCGATCGAGGAGACACCTCGGTCTACCTAATACGTCAAGTGAGATTTGTAACCGTAGGATTCATCTTGATGTGGATCACACACTGGTTCAACATCAATATAATCCTGAGGCTAGGAAAACTCTGGCTGCTGCTATCATGGATACTGCTTATGTGGGCATACCTCATGCCCCACGAGCTAAACGATGCCTCTCGTTCACTAAACCTCGGGGTCTTTACGATACAACCTGCCGACCCACTCAAAATATCATTGATTATCGTACTTGCGGTGCAACTGGCTCGTCGATCGAAGATTATCGCACGCATACCACTGCTACCTCCTCTGGCTTTTTGGCGTTGGCGAGACGACCCTCAACGAGTTAATCGCATCATACGCAAAATATCTCTCCCACTGCTACTACCCATAGCCATTAGCTGTGCTATGATTATGTATTCTAACCTTTCGACTGCACTGATCCTGTTTATCTCGACCATGGTGCTAATGTGGCTGGGGAGGATGAGAGCCTCCGAGATCTGGCGATGTATAGCCATGGTGGCGATGATAGTGATTGTGGCGGTGTTGGTGATGAGAGTTTTTCAGGTGGGACGTGCCGAGACGTGGGTCAATCGTTCTATGCGCTTTGTCTCTTCGGTGGTACAGATCGACCTGCCAGAGGGGGTAGACAATAAAGATGACGATTTCCAGCTGCGCCAAGCCGAGATTGCTATCGCCTCGGGCGGATTTCTTGGCAAAGGCCCCGGAAACAGCACTCAGCGATCGCAGCTACCCCACCCATATTCAGATTTTGCTTATGCCTTTATCACCGAAGAGTATGGACTAGCTGGAGCCGTGATTATACCTTTGCTCTATCTGCTGATCTTGATTCGTGCTCGCAAGATTGCCAACAATACGCCACACGTGAGCCATCGGCTACTGGTCTTGGGGCTGAGTGTGGTGATGATGATTTCGGCCTTCTTGCACATGTTGGTCAGTGTGGGATGGGCACCCGTCACGGGGCAGGTACTTCCGTTAATCAGCCTTGGGGGTAGTGCCATGGCGTTCAATGGCATATCGTTGGGTCTGATCCTTGCGGTGAGTCGAATGACCAATCGCAACCGTGCGAGACTCTACCACCAAAAGATGCAACACGAGATGGATGCTCTGTTGGTCGAGACACCCAACGATGATGAAGTGGATATTGAAGATCTGCAAATCGACCAAGAGCCATCACTCGATGAACTACTCGACAACGAGCAATATTCGTAGCGAGATGGCATCCGAAATCAAAAATCCGAGAAACAAAAAAACAAAGAAATAAAGATGAAAGAGAAGTTGAAAATAATTATCAGTGGTGGGGGCACCGCAGGACATATCTACCCTGCCCTTGCCGTAGCAGAACGGTTGCGTGAGAGGGGGCATGAGATCTTGTTTGTGGGGGCGCATGGGCGCATGGAGATGCAACGAGTACCCATGGCTGGATTTGAGATCGAGGGGTTGCCTGTGGTTGGCATACAGAGGCGATTGACCCTATCGAACTTGGCTGTACCCTTCAAATTCTTTCGTTCGCAGCGAATGGCACGGGCGATTATCCGACGTTTCTCGCCCGATGTAGTAGTAGGATTTGGGGGATATGCCTCGGCTCCTATCTTGCGTTCGGCTTCACGCCAAGGGATTCCAACACTACTTCAGGAACAGAATAGCTATGCAGGGTTGACCAATAAGCTATTGGCTAAACGATCGAAGGTGATTTGTGTCGCCTATACGGGGATGGAGCAATTCTTCCCCCAAGAGAAGATACGCCTAACGGGAAATCCGCTTAGGGTAGCCCCGTCGAGTGAGATCACACGCACTGAGGGGTGTCGAGCGATGGGAGTTGACCCCTCGAAACGAACGATCCTACTAACGGGAGGTTCGCTAGGCACACGAACCCTAAACGAAGCAGTAATAGCACTCCTGGGGAGCGCAAAGATGCCCAAGGATGTAGAGCTGATCTGGCAATGTGGCAAATACTACCTGCAAGAGATGATCTCTCGTAGCGAGGGTCACACCACAAAACCCGTAGCCTTTATCGAGTCGATGAGTGCAGCATACGCAGCAGCCGATCTAGTGATTGCACGTTCGGGAGCATCGACCGTATCAGAGCTGCAACTCCTAGGCAAAGCCACAATCTTTGTCCCTTCGCCAAACGTAGCAGAGGATCATCAAACCAAAAATGCAAGGTCGATGGTCGAGGCTGGGGCGGCAGTGATGGTGAGAGATGCCGAGGCGGTCGAAAAGCTATTCGACAAGGCATTCGAGCTGTTAGACAACCCAACGCTCCTAGAGGAAATGGGAAAGAAGATAAACACCTTTGCAATGCCAAACGCCACCCAAGAGGTAGCGGAACTGGTCGAAAGTATAGCAAAGACAAAATAGAGCTACCACGAAGTGTAGCAAAAACAAAGTAAAGCTACCACGAAGTGTAGCAAATTCAGAATAAAGATTAAACTTCAAAAAAACAGCAATAAAGAGCCATGCAGAGCAAACAGTCAAAGAGAGTCTATTTTGTGGGCGTAGGAGGAATTGGAATGAGTGCCTTGGCAAGATTTTTCTTGCACCAAGGATTTCAGGTGGCAGGTTACGACCGTACACATAGTCCGCTAATCGGGAAACTCGAAGAGGCGGGAATCGTGGTAACCCTAGAAGATCAAGCAGAGGCAATCCCCAGCGATTTCCAAGGCGCAGATACATTGGTAATATATACCCCAGCAATCCCAACCTCACACCCACAACTAGCATATTTTGCCGCCCAAGGAAACCGAATAATAAAACGCTCACAAGCCCTAGGAGAATTAACAGCCAATAGCTACCTTGAGGCTGTGGCAGGGACACACGGCAAAAGCTCAACATCGACCATGGCAGCATGGTTCAACCAAGCAACAGGCTCTCAAAGCGCATTCCTAGGTGCAATATCCAAAAACTACGGAACAAACATGATAATGGGAGAGGGAGAAAAAATAGTAGTCGAAGCAGACGAATTTGACCGCTCATTCCTGCAACTCTATCCCGATTCGGCAGTAATCACAGCCGCCGATGCCGACCACCTAGATATATACGGAACGCCCCAAGAGTTCCAAAAAGCCTTCGAGCAATTCGCAGCCCAAATCAAAAGTGGGGGGCGAGTGATTATCAAAAAAGGGGTAGAACTCAACATAGATCGCCAAGACATCTCTACCCTGAGCTACTCGCTAGATGACCCATCGACCGATTATCACGCAAAAAACATAACCGCCCTAGAGCACGGAGAGTACAGCTACGATCTGGTGACCCCAAGAAAAACATACAAAGGCTGCAGATTGGGCGTACCAGGATTAATAAACCTAGAAAACTCAATAGCCGCCACCGCCCTAATAGATACAGGAGAGGTCAGCGAAGAGAAGCTAAAAGAGGCAATGCGCTCGTTCAAAGGAATAGAGCGTCGCTTCGACCTGCACATCTCGACCAACAAAATAGTCTATATGGACGACTACGCCCACCACCCAACCGAGCTAGAGGCAATGCTCACATCGGTGCGCTCGATCTATCAAGAGGCAAAGATAACAATCATCTTCCAGCCACACCTATTCACCCGAACCAAAGATTTCTGCGAAGGGTTCGCCAGTGCGCTATCACTAGCCGACAACGTTATCCTGTTGCCAATCTACCCCGCTCGTGAAGAGCCAATCGAGGGTGTCACTTCGCAGATAATATACGATCGGATCACGGCACCAAAGATGCTAATCGAAAAAGAGCAGTTACTCGAAGAGTTAGCAAACGAAAAGAACCTGCAAGTGGTCGTCACCGCCGGAGCAGGAGATATAGATCGACTAGTGCCAAAGGTAAAAGAACTATTAAAAGAGAGGGTTGAATAACAAAAAAAAGCGAAGGGGAAGAAATAAAAGAGGAAAGCAAAGATGAAAAAGAGAAAACTACTAAATATCATAGCACTACTGCTACTGGTGAGCTATGCCATAAGCTCCGTGCAGCTCTATCGCCAGAGAGAGCCCGAAAGAGAAGTGCAAGGGATAGATATAGTAGTGCAAGATAGCCTCTTAGCCCAATTCGTAACCCCCCAGATAGTAGACTCCGTCATCAGGCACCACCTTCACGCAGCAACCCAATTTCCCACCGCCCAGCTAGACTACTCGCAAATAGAGACCCGAGTAGACTCGATCCCCTACGTGCGAAAAGCCCAAATATACAAAACCCACCAAGGAAGATGCGTCGTAGAACTCTGGCAACACATTCCAAAACTTAGAATCGTCACCACCACCGGCTACGACTTCTATATTGACTCCCTAGGAAATGTACTCCCCCCACTCAAAGGCTACTATTACCCCACCTCGGTGGTCACGGGAGAAGCAAAATTCGACTTTGAAAAAGGAGAATATATGGTCAATACCAAAAAAAATGGAACAAAAGATGCAATATTTCTCGAAAAACTCATTAACTTTGTAGAGTTTACAGAACGAGATGCGTTTATGCGCAATCTCACCACGCAGATCTATCTGGATAGTCAACAAAACATTGTGTTGATTCCCCGCTTCGATGGGCAAGAAATCCTAGTGGGAGAACCCACCGAGATAGAAGAAAAATTGACAAAATTAAAACTCTTCTACTCACACCTGTTCAAAAAGGGAGGGTGGCAAGAGATCTCGACAATTGACCTAAGATACGATCAACAAGTGATAGTAAAAAAGAAATAAACCACGCCAAGAAAAATAACCCTAAAGAAAATATCAGAAGCTATGACCGAACCAAATAAATATATCGCAGCCGTCGATCTCGGTACTACAAAAGTAGCAATTGCAGTAGGACGCAAAGCCGAAAACAATAAGATAGAAATTCTCTCGGTAAAAGAGGTGCACTCTGAAGGGGTGATAAAAGGAGACCTAAAGAATCTGGAACAAGCAGCCAGTGCCATTCGTGAGGTGAAAGCCCAAATCGAAAAAGAACTCTCGCTGACCCTATCTCAGGTGTTGGTCGGAATCTCAGGGCAGCACATCAAATGTATCAACGATACAGGAAATGTCTTTGTGCGAAATAGCAATCAAGGGATCTCGGAAATCACAGCCGAAGATGTGCAAAACCTAATCTCGCTAATGCACCGCAAATCGGTGGGCGTGGGCAAAACAATAATCAACGTGCTACCTCAGATCTATAAGGTAGACGAAGAGAGCGATATTTCGGAGCCTGTGGGTATGGAAGGCAAACGCTTGGAGGCAAAGTTCAATATCATTGTGGGCGAAGAATCGGCAATCGAACGTGTGCGTCGCTGTTTCGAGCGTGTGGGAATGCAGATGATCGAACCCGTATTGCAACCTTTGGCTTCGGCCGAGGCGGTGCTTTCGGAAGACGAAAAAGAGCTGGGTGTGGCAGTGATTGACATCGGAGGTGGTACGACCGACCTATGTATCTACTACGACAAGATAATACGACATATCGCCGTAATTCCAATCGGAGGAAATATAGTAAACAAAGATATAAAATCAATCGGGGTGCTCAACAAACATATCGAGAAGCTAAAAACCACCTTCGGGGAGGCAATAGCATCGAAAACCCCAGCCGAGAAATATATCAAGCTACGCCCCGTGAGTGGTCAACCAGCCAAAGAGGTGCCACTACGTACACTGGCGTGTATAATCGAGGCTAGGATGTACGATATAATTGATCTGGTGAAGATCGAGATCGAGCGTGGTACAGCAGGGGTAAAACTCGGAGCAGGTATCGTGCTAACGGGTGGAGGAGCAAATCTAAAGAACCTAGACCTTCTGTTTCGCAGTAAATTGCAAACCGAGGTACGTGTTGCCTCGCCAACCACACAGCTCACAGCAGAGAGCCTAGAGAAGGTTGCCTCACCAAAATTCTCGACACTATCGGGTATTATGGTCGACGCACTTCGACGTAATGTCTACACCGATGTAGAGGTTATCGAACAGCCAGTGGTGGTCGAACCAGTAGCAGCAGCTCCAACGCCAACGCCAGAGACAACCCCATATCAACAAGAGTCGCTTCAACAAAACCAGATGGAGGGTGATATGGAGGGTTACAATCAGCAGGAGTATGCCCAAGATGAATATAACCAAGGAGGTTATAACACCCAAGGAGGCTATGCGGCAGATGAGTATGAAGGCTACGAGGATGATTACGACGACGAGCCAACAGTAACCAAACGCAAAAGAGGTCTCTTCAGCAAACTAAGGGATAAGTTCTCAAAAATGGTATCAGACGAAGAGATCGACGACGATCAAGTATAAAAACCAAAGGCGACCCAGAAAGTCCCAGAAAGTCCCAGAAAGTCCCAGAGAAAGTCCCAGAAAGTCCCAAAGACAACCCACAAAGCAAAAAAAAACAGAACACAAAAGAAAGAGCAAGAACAATGGAATTTAATATGTCCCCTTTAACCTCATCAATAATAATGGTTG
>JAWXTL010000010.1:0-16526 GCA_044433565.1 Rikenellaceae bacterium
ACATCCTTTGAATGGGCGATTGCGAAATTTGGTAGAGCGTTTCAGGGCGAGTGGAGAGATGGAGGATTACTCAAATATATCTTAGAATCAATTCCCACGAGAGCCCCGTACTACTAAAGTAGCACATGACCCAGCAGAGTCCCAGAAACGACCCAGTAGAGTCCCAGAACAATCAACATATTCTGTATCAAAATTATTCAATTGCGACAGCGGAGATTTTGCCTTCTGGCAAAGGCAAAATCTCTACGGGGCGGACGGCTCCCCCCATCGGGAGCCCCGTACTATTTCATAGCACGGGTCACACCGACAGCCGTCCGAGAACACCCAATATTTTAGATGCACTTCAGCGAAAAAAACTAGTAGCTCCGCTCCAAAGTAACACTAACCCCCCCAAGCTGCCCACCCAAAGGCGGTGCCAACTTAGTAACTCGAACCTCCGCCCACTCAACCAAAGAAAAACGCTGCCCAACTAAGTCCAAAATCCCCGAAGCCACATGCTCCAAAAGATGCGAGGTCACCGCCATCCGCTCTCGGATCAACTCATAGACCTCCAAATAATTTACAGTCTGCGAAATATCATCGCTCTGCTGGGCTAAAAGGCTATCATATCGGAAAGAAAAATCCACCCGAAAACGCCCTCCAACCAACTGTTCCTGAGCATAACAGCCATGATGAGCATAAAAACTCATGTTCTCTAATCGTATATCTGCCATATTTAAAGTAGATTTGTTAAGTATGTCTCGAAATTTTTATTAATTTTGCACGAATATAGAAACTTTTTGTGTAAAGACAATAAACTTACCTTAAACAATGAACGAAATACAACCTAGCGAAAAGCTTAACTTTATAGAGGAGATAATCGAAAATACCATAGCCCAAGGGCAACAGAGAGTGCATACTCGCTTTCCGCCAGAGCCAAATGGATACCTGCATATCGGTCACGCAAAGTCGATCTGTTTGAACTTTGGTCTGGCTCAGAAATATAATGGTAAGTGTAATCTTCGCTTTGATGATACCAATCCGGTAAAGGAGGATACCGAATATGTTGACTCTATCCAAGAGGATATTAAGTGGTTGGGCTTCAATTGGGATTCGGTGCACTATGCTTCGGACTATTTTGAGCAGCTTTATCTTTGGGCTGAGAGCTTGATCGAGCAGGGCAAGGCCTATGTTGACGATCAGACTCAAGAGGAGATCCGCCAGAATCGTGGTACGGTGACTCGTGCAGGGGTTGATTCTCCTTATCGTGATCGTTCGGTTGAAGATAACTTGGGGCTTTTCCGTGCTATGAGAGCTGGGGAGTTTAAGGATGGCGAGAAGGTTCTTCGTGCCAAGATTGATATGGCTCATCCTAATATGTTGATGCGTGACCCTTTGATGTATCGTATTATCCATACCGACCATCACCGTACGGGCAGCACTTGGTGTATCTATCCAATGTATGACTATGCCCATGGTCAGAGTGACTCGATCGAGGGTATTACCCATTCGGTTTGTACTTTGGAGTTTGATGTGCATCGCCCTTTGTATGATTGGTTTATCGAGGCTTTGGCTATTTTCCCTTCTCATCAGTATGAGTTTGCTCGTTTGAATATCAACTATACTGTGATGTCTAAACGTAAGCTTTTGCAATTGGTTCAGCAGGGTTATGTTTCGGGATGGGATGATCCTCGTATGCCTACTATTTGTGGTCTTCGTCGTCGGGGTTATAGCCCCCAGTCTATTCGTTTGTTTGCTGAGAAGGTGGGTGTGGCTAAGCGTGATAATATTATTGACCTTGGTCTTTTGGAGTGGTGCGTTCGTGAGGACCTCAATAAAAAGGTTAGTCGTCGTATGGCGGTTTTGGATCCTATTAAGGTTACTATTACTAATTATGAGGAGGGTAAGAGTGAGGTCTTCTCTTGTATTAATAATCCGGAGAACCCAGAGGCTGGTCGTCGTGATGTTTCTTTCTCGGGTGAGGTTTATATCGAGCGTGATGACTTTATGGAGGAGCCTCCTAAGAAATATTTCCGTTTGCGTCCCGGGGGCGAGGTTCGTTTGCGTTATGCCTATTTGATTAAGTGTAATGAGGTAATCAAAGATGCGGCGGGTAATGTTGTCGAGCTGCTTTGTACTTATGACCCTGAGTCTGCTGGTGGATCTTCTTCGGATGGTCGCAAGGTGAAGGGTGTTATCCATTGGGTCGATGCTAAGAGTGCTAAGAAGGCTGAGGTTCGTTTGTTTGATCGTTTGTTTGGGGTCGAAGATCCAGATAATGCTCCCGAGGGTGGCACATTCCTCGATAATTTGAACCCCGACTCTTTGCGTTCGGTCGAGGCTTATATAGAGCCTTCGTTGGCCGAGGAGGCTGTGGGGTCGCAGGTGCAGTTTGAGCGTTTGGGTTATTTCTGTGTCGATAGCGATTCTTCTTCGGATAAAATTATCTTCAACCGCACAGCTACGCTCAAAGATTCATGGGCTAAGGCTTCAAAATAGTAATCAAAATTAAACTAGAGATATTATGATTTCGGTTATCATCTGTTCGATCAACAAGGAGCGTTTGGCTCGTGTGTCGGAGAATATTGCTCAGACTATTGGTGTGGAGTATGAGATACTTCATGTCGATAATCGGGGTACAGGTGATGGTATTTGTGCTGTCTATAACCGTTTGGCTTCTCGGGCTCGGTATCCTGTGCTTTGTTTTATGCACGAGGATGCCCGATTTGATACCCATGGATGGGGGGTTACTCTATCTGAAAAGGCTTTGGCAGAGGGCTCGGGGGTTATTGGTTTTGCTGGAAGTGCTGCCAAATCTCGTAATATTTCGACTGTGATACATAAGCGTTATGCTCATACAAATTTCACTTACCAGCCCGAGGATTCTCCTCAGAAAGAGGTCTGGCAGGTGCAGATTGATCCTGAGATAGATTTTACGCCTGTGGTGGTGATCGACGGTATGTTCCTTTTGGTGAGCCGATCGGCTTTTGATCGGGTGGGTGGCTTTGACGATCAGACCTTTACGGGATTCCATCTCTATGATTTGGATCTTTCGACTGCGACTTTTGCTGCGGGGTTGACCAACTATGTTTGCAATAGCCACCAGTTTGTCCACTTCTCACGTGGAGACTACAACCAGACTTGGTACCTTGAGACCCTCAAATATGACAAGAAATGGGGGGCGCAGCTTCCTATGTATGTCGATCAGGTTAGCCCACGTCAGATTGCTCGTGACGAGCGATATATCGAATTTGCGATGACCTATCACATGATTAAACGTCGGGCACTAACCCTCGACCAAGCACGTGCTAGGGTCAAAGCCGATATTCGTAAATATCCTTTTGTCTTCAAAAGCTATTATCACTACGCAATCTACCTGAAATATAAATTTAGAAACAATAAATAAACCCAAAAACTTAAAAAACACATAATATCGACATGCGTCTTAAACTACTACTTTCATTTGCTATATCGTTGATCTTTGGCACTGCGACGGCACAGATCGAGAATCCTGTTAGCTGGAGTTCACACTCCACAGGCACTTCGGTCACCTTTACCGCTACGATCGACACACCTTGGCATATCTATGATTTGGGTCCTTATGTTGGCGGCCCTAATGCTACTAGCTTTACTTTTGAACTTCCCGAAGGAGTCCTTCTTGATGGCGAGATCACCCCTGAGCGTGCTTCGGTGGTCAAGATGGATGATATTTTTGGAATGCGCATTGGCACTTATGGTGGCTCGATCTCTTTCACCCAGCGATTCCTTAATACTACGGGGTCGGCACAGACTATTGATGCTAGTGTCGAGTGGCAATCTTGCGATGATGGCTCTTGTTTGCCTCCTATGGATGAGTATTTCACAGTGGAGATTTCGGCCGATGCGGCTGATGCAACGGCTGGAGTTGATCCTTCGGGCGATATGATCGGCGATGATGCTATGATGGTCGCTCCTGAGCAGGGTGCTATTGAAGGAGAGGTTACTTCGGGTGGTTCGGGCTCTTTGTGGGCTACTATTATCGAGGCTATTCTTTGGGGCTTTGCTGCTCTTTTGACTCCTTGCGTTTTCCCTATGGTTCCGATGACGGTCTCTTTCTTTATGAAATCTAATGACTCGAAATCTCGTGGACGTATGATGGCGGGATTGTATGGTATCTCGATTGTTGCTCTCTATACTATCCCTATTGCGGTTATTATCCTTTCGACCTTTATCTTTGGGGGTGAGGCGGTTACGGCCGATATTTTCAACTGGTTGGCGACACACTGGGTTCCTAATATCTTGTTCTTCTTGATCTTTATGATCTTTGCTGCCTCTTTCTTTGGAGCTTTCGAGATCTCGATGCCTACTAAGTTGGTCAATAAGACCGATGCTAAATCGGACAAGGGGGGCTTGATTGGGGTATTCTTTATGGCGGCTACTTTGGTTTTGGTTTCGTTCTCTTGTACGGGCCCGATTGTGGGGACTATACTTGTTAAGTCGACTCAGGGCGAGATTTGGGAGCCGATCATTACTATGATTGCTTTCTCGGCGGCTTTTGCTTTGCCGTTTACTATTTTTGCTTTCTTCCCTTCTCTTTTGAAGAATCTTCCAAAATCGGGCGGATGGCTCAACTCGGTGAAGGTGGTTCTTGGTTTTATTGAGTTGGCTTTGGGTCTTAAATTTCTTTCGGTTGCCGATCAGACTTACCATTGGGGTATCCTTGATCGTGAGGTGTACTTGGCTCTTTGGATTGTGATCTTTACTCTTTTGGGTTTTTATCTTTTGGGTAAACTTCGCTTTGCGCATGATTCTCAGACCAAACACGTTTCGGTTAAGAGTCTCTTTATGTCGATTATAACTTTTGCTTTTGTGGTCTATTTGATCCCAGGTATGTGGGGTGCTCCGCTGAAGGCTCTTAGCGGCTATCTTCCTCCTCTGTCGACCATGGACTTCAATGTGGCAGCAGGTGGTGGCTCATCAAGCTCAAGCGTCAGTTATCTTGACCTATCGAAAATCGAGGGGGGCAAACCAAAACATAGCGAATTTCTGCACCTACCTTATGGCTTGGAAGGCTTCTTTGACTTTGAGCAAGGAATCGAATATGCCAAGGCCGTGGGCAAACCAGTCTTTTTGGATTTTACGGGTCACGGATGTGTCAACTGCCGTGAGATGGAAGCCAACGTATGGAGCGATCCTGCGGTGGTCAATATCCTAAGAGAGAATTATGTGGTAATCGCAATCTATGTAGACGATCGCACCGAACTAGCCCAAGAGGATTGGGTCGTTACCGCCAACGGAAGAACCCAAAAAACAATAGGCAAAGTAAATGCTGCATGGCAAATCGAACGCTTCGGAATCAATGCCCAGCCATACTATTGCCTGATTAATCCAGATACCGATGAGCTATTGGTGACTCCTCGTGCCTATGACCTGAGCGTTTCGGGCTTTGTGGCATTCCTCGAACAGGGGATCGAGGCATTCAAAGCTCAACACTAAACTAAGATATACCCCCTCATTGCCACAATAGCAATGATGGGGTATATTCACACAAAAGAAAATAATTATGTCTTGCAAAAAGAATATAACCCGTGGGTGTTGCTTTAGGAGTAACCCCCAAACCAATACACCTGAGGTCTCGGCGATCGAAGGCAGCCAGAAACTCGAAGTGCATGACTGGATTGCCAATATTCCCAATCCCATACGCAACAATAATCTGCTGGAAGTGCAGTTCAAAAATACTCGCAAAGGGTTCTACCAGAACAACACTGCCTTGAAGCTCAAAAAGGGCGATGTGGTAGTGGTCGAATCGCAGATTGGCTATGATATAGGCGTTGTGACCATGACCAGCGAATTGGTCTATCGTCAGATGCGTCGCATACATTTCAAACTCAAAGAGTCTGAGTATCGTTCGGTGCTTCGCCTTCCTACGGCAAGTGATATTCACAAGTGGCAGGATGCTATCTCGCAGGAGCATACCACTATGATCCGTTCACGTCAGATTAGTGCCTCGATGGGCTTGGATATGAAGATTGGCGATGTGGAGTATCAGGCCGACAAGGCTAAGGCGATATTCTATTATATTGCCGATGGTAGGGTCGATTTCAGGGAGCTGATTAAGGTCTTTGCCGAGCAATTTAGGGTTCGTATTGAGATGAAGCAGATTGGTGCTCGTCAGGAGGCTGGGCGCATTGGCGGCTTGGGTGCTTGTGGTCGTGAGCTTTGTTGTGCTACTTGGCAGAACAATTTCTCAAGTGTTTCGATCAATACTGCTCGTGTTCAGGATATTACCCCTAACCCTCAGAAATTGGCGGGGCAGTGCGGTAAGTTGAAGTGTTGTTTGAATTTCGAGATGGACACCTATATTGATGCTCGTAACTCTATGCCTCGTGTTAATCAGCCTTTGGAGACCCTCGATGCTACCTATTATTTGGTCAAGAGTGATCCTCTGAAGGGGTTGATGTATTTCTCTTCGGAGCCACGCAATCCTTCGTTGTTGATTCCTTTGACGGCCGATAAGGTACGTATTATTATGTCTATCAATCGCAAGGGCGAGAAGGTGGCTAATTTGGATAAGTATAGTGCCATCCAAGAGCCTACGGTTGTTGCAGAGCCGTCGATCGAGGATGTTGTGGGTCAGGATAGTTTGACTCGTTTTGATAAGCAGAAGCGTTCGGGCAATCGTCGTCGTAATAATAATAACAATAATAATGGCAACCGAACGAAGGGTGGTCAGGGCAATAATACGTCTGTGGCAGCCTCTTCGGAGCAACCTTCGGGCGAAGCAGCACAACAAGGGGGGGCGCAAGAGGGTCGCCAAAGAGCTAATAACCGCAATCGTAAACGACGTGCCGATCGTCCGCAATCAAATGGCGAGGGCAGTCAAAACAGTGGCGGTCAAAACAGCGCAGGACAGAACAGTGGTGGTCAAAACAATAAAGCTCAGGTGAACAAGCCAGAACAAGGTCAGCAAAACACCAAAGCAAAACAAAAACCACAAAAGCCAAAGTCCCCACAAGGTAACAATCCACAAGGTAACAATCCGCAAGAGGGGGCAAAAAAAGAGGGAGCACGAAATAATAACGAATCGACAGGCGAGAATCGTCCGCCACGCCCACCTCGCCCTGCTCGTCGACAACGAGAGAAAAAAGAACAAACTCCAAAGAATGAGTAACCCGAAACTCCACACTATATCACAAGCTAGGTCAATAATCCCCCGTTGGGGATTGTTGACCTCTTTGGTGGTTATACCACTCTCATGTGTCACTGTTGGTCGGGGGGAGTATCTTAGGATGGTCGATATGCACCCTGGGGATATGGAACAGGCACGGATGGTAGATTTTGTGGGGGCACAGTTCAAATTCGTTAGCCATGGGGGCAGCGATGTTGATCTTTTGCTTCGGGTCGAACGATCGCTCGAAGAGCCATTGGAGCTGGTGGTCAAAGTCCAAACTGCCGATGGTCGATACCTCGGCGATACTGTGAGGGTCAATCCCCTGCACCAGGAGTTGCAAGTGCCCTCGAACCGAACCAGTCCGCTCAGAGAGCTGCGGATCAAATACCTGCGTGAGGCAAATTTTGCCACCGATACAATGCTCTTCTCGATAAGAGCCACACAACAACAAGAGAAAATAAAAAACATTGGACTCCATGCCACCTCGGCAAGTGAGATAAGTAGTGTAAAACCAAAACAAACAAAGAGAGAGAACTAGAGTAAAGATGGGAAAAAATAAATACAAAAGATTTCAAGAGAACCTAACTTTCGACTGCATGGTGCAGCCCGATTTTAATGATATATTCCATAAGGATCACCCCCTAAAGGGTGAGTGGGCGCAGAGGCAATTTGCCAACGAGAATCCTTTGGTGCTGGAGCTAGGATGCGGACGTGGTGAATATACGGTGGATCTGGCGAAAGCCGAAGGGTCGAAGAACTTTATTGGGGTCGATATAAAGGGGGCACGTATGTGGCGTGGAGCCAAAACAGCTACCGAGCAGGGGATCCAGAATGCCGCTTTCCTTCGCACACGGATCGAATTTATCGAGTCGTTCTTTGCCGCCCAAGAAGTCAGCGAGATATGGATCACATTTCCCGATCCTCAGCTCAAAAAGGGTCGTGCTCTCAAACGTCTAACTTCGCCACGTTTTTTGGAGCGTTATGCACGATTCCTCAAAGCGGGGGGCATAATTCACCTAAAGACCGATAGTCAACACCTGCACGAATATACCAAATCGCTGTTGGAGTGTAATGGTATCACCCCAATAGCCTCGAACAACGACATCTACGGAAGTGGCTTTGCCGATCCTGTGCTCTCGATCAAAACCACCTACGAAGCGAAATTCCTCGGGCAAGGACTCCCAATCACCTACCTCAGTTGGCAATTGCCCGAAGGTGTAGAGCAGTTCAAAAGCCCCCTATTTGAAGCCGACGAGCAAGAGGGGACACTAGACGACAACCGTCCACCCGTGCCACGCTCATAACCCCAACTCCCCCAACAATTCTCAACAATGGTAATAGATATAGACAACCGATCGGGCTTCTGCTTTGGAGTGGTAAGAGCCATCGAAATAGCCGAGGAGACCCTAAGTCATAGCGGAAAAGTGCTATCGCTCGGAGATATTGTGCACAACGACCCCGAAGTCGAACGCCTCACCAATCTAGGACTCTCGACCATCAGCCTTGATCGTCTCGATGAACAGGTGGGCAAAACAGTGGTGATCCGTGCCCATGGTGAGCCTCCCACTACCTATGAGAAAGCCAAGGAGTTGGGTGTGAATCTTATTGATGCCACCTGTCCGGTGGTAGCGCAGCTCCAGCAAAAGGTGCGCAAAGCCCACAAGGAGATGCATGAGGTCAATGGAACAGTGGTGATCCTAGGCAAAAAAGGTCATGCCGAGGTGGTGGGGCTTACCGGACAAATCGAAGAACAAGCGGTGGTGGTCGAAAAGATAGAGGATCTATCGGTGGTAGACTTTACACGCCCCATTAGCTTCCTCTCGCAGACAACCCAGAGTTTGGAGCTATTCCAAAAGGTCAAAGAGGAGCTTCTACGCAGAGCCACCTCACCCCAAAGAGTGAGAATTAGCGACACGATCTGTCGTCAGGTGGCAGGACGTGCACCCCACCTGAGAGAATATGCCACTCGCTACGATATGATAATCTTCGTGAGCGGACACAAAAGCTCAAACGGCAAGGCTCTCTATGGAGTCTGCCGAGAGGTAAATCCCCGAAGCTATATGGTCGAAACCACCCAAGAGATCAAAGCGGAGTGGTTCGAGGGGCAGAAGATCCGCAGTATTGGAATCTGTGGCGCAACCTCAACTCCACGTTGGCAAATGGAGCAGGTGCGAGATTATCTGATGAGCTTTGCCGACCAAAATTAATACCACTCACTAACCAATCACAATAGACCACATGGCGAGTATCAAAACCCTAGCCTCTCAAACAGCCGTATATGGAATTAGCGCAATCTTGAGCAAATTCCTTAACTTCTTGTTGACACCCTATTTCACCTATGTAATGGCACCCGAGGTCTTTGCCAATGTGACTCTGTGGTATGGTTTGATCCCTTTTGTCAATGTGCTTTTGGTTATGGGGCTCTCGACCTCCTATTTCCGTTGGTGTGCCAAGGCTCCCGATGGGAACGCTCGGCGTGAGATCTTCTCTACGTTTTGGTTTGCTGTTTCGATGGCTGCACTTTCGTTCTTTGCTCTCTGTTGTATTTTTAGAGTTCCGCTGACCGAGGCTTTGGGCTATGGGGCTTCACGATATATTGTGATGGTGGCTTTGTTGATCTTGATCGACAATGTGGCGGCTATCCCTTTGGCGGCACTTCGAGAACGAGGTAGGGCTCTACGTTATACGGTGGTCAATGTTTCGGGGGTATTGGTCAATATTCTCTGTTGTGTGGCTTTTTATAGCTTGATTCCCGATGCTCGGGGCGATGCTCAGTGGGTTATTGTTGCCAATATTATAGCCAGTGGGGTGCAGTTATTGATGCTCACGGTTTCGACACGTAGGCTCGTGACCCTCAAGATTCGCTGGTCGATTCTCAAAGGGGCACTCGTCTATTCGCTTCCGTTGATGGTGGCTGGAGTGATGGGTATGGGGAGTGATTTTATTGACCGACAAATGCTACGGTGGCTCTTGCCCGAAGATCAGGCGATGACCCAAGTGGGGGTCTATGGTGCAGTGGCAAAACTAGCCTCTATAATGATTATCTTCCGCCAGATCTATACTCTGGGTGCGGAGCCTTTCTTTTTGCAGAATTTCAAGAAGGAGGATTTCTTGAGGATGAATGCTGCGGCATTGAAATATTTTACCTTGGCAGGGATTCTGCTACTTCTGGGGTGTAGCTATTTCCTCGATCTGCTGATCCAGATTCTGGGGCGCAGCTACCGTGAGGGGATAGATGTTGTGCCTGTTTTGCTTCTGGCCAACCTGATGATGGGCGTGTTGGTCAACCTCTCGTTCTGGTATAAGGTGGCCGAAAAGACACGCTACGCAATCTACGTAACAGCCATTGGGCTGGTGAGTGTGGTGGTGGGGTGTTGGCTCCTGATCCCCAATTACGGCTATTACGGAGCGGCCTATGCCCACCTGATCTCGGCAGGGGTGATGGTAGTGGTGAGCTATATCTTCAACCAAGTGCACTACAAAGTACCTTATGAGCGTTTGCGTATTGTGGGCTATTTGGCTCTGGGCGGCGTGCTCTATGTGGCAGGAGTGTGGGCGGCACAGCTAGAGGCTTTAGTGGCATATATTCTGAAATTTTTGCTACTTTTGTCGTTTATAATGTTTGTCGCCAAGTGCGAAAAGATAAAGATAAATAAATTATGGAAAAGAAAATAGTTAGGGTGATAAACCGCTCAGAGAATGAACTACCAAAATATCAAACTCCCGATTCGGTGGGGTTGGATCTATGTGCCGATATTTCGGAGCCTATCACCTTGCAGCCTCTCGAACGTGCTATTGTTCCTACGGGACTTTCGATGGCTATTCCTTCGGGCTATGAGATTCAGGTTCGCCCTCGTAGTGGTTTGGCTGCCAAACATGGCGTTACGGTGCTTAATACCCCAGGTACTATCGACCCCGACTATCGTGGTGAGGTCAAGGTAATTTTGGTCAACCTCTCCAATCAGAGTTATACGATCGAACCTTCGGAGCGTATTGCACAGGCTGTTTTGGCACGATATGAGCAACTCCAGTGGGAGGTGGTCGACTCGCTAGATAATACAGAACGAGGCGAAGGGGGCTTCGGCTCAACAGGTAAATAGTCTTTGGGCTCAAAATAAAAAGATCGTAACCAAAAATGAAGAATCACACGAAAAATAGACTCTATTTGATTGGACTGGCAGCCATGGTCTCTCTGGTGAGCTTTGGTGCGCCTAGGGCTAACACCCCCAGTCAGCCTCCTGTGGCAGGAAATCCAACCCCACAAGCTAACGAAAGCTCATCTGATAGCGTGATGCTGGTGGATATGGAGGCGGATCGTATCGAGAAACGTGGTGCGGCCGATTCGACTATCTACTTGATTGGCAATGTCAAGTTCCATCACAATGGGGCTATTATCGAGTGCGATAGTGCTTCTCGTTATGACGATCATCAGATGGAGTTTTTTGGTGATGTGATTATCAATCAAGATTCGGCTTATGTCTATGGCGATCGGGTTTTCTATGATGGTCGCACTTCGATTGCCGAGGTTTTTGCCCCACTGGTCAAGATGATGCAGGGCGATGTTACACTTTATAGCTATAATCTGAAGTTTAATACCAAGACCAATACGGGGGTCTATGTGGGTGGTGGTGTGTTGACCAATCCCGATAACTATATGGAGTCGGAGTGTGGGGAGTTTAATGCCAATACCAATATCGTGAAGTTCAAGGATTCGGTTTTGATGCGATCGGACAAATATTTGATCCAGACCGACTCTTTGGATTATAATCTTGATCGTGAGATTGCTACTTTTTTGGCACGGACAACTGTTTGGGATAGCGATTCTAATATTTTGATTGCCGATCGGGGTTTCTATTTCAATGCACAGTCACGTTATGATTTTGTGGGCGATGCTTATGTTTTGACCGCCGATCAGGAGATGTGGGGTGATACTTTGAGTTATTATCAGCCTTTGCGACAGGTGACCATGAAACGCAATGTTCAGCTTTTGGATACTATTCAGCGGAGTATTGCACTTTCGGATTGGGCATTTTATGATGATAGTATCTCTCGTGCTCTGTTGACACGTTTGCCTTCGGTTGTTATGTATGACTCTTTGGAGAGTGACAATGTCTATCTACGAGCGGATTCAATTGTTCTTTCGACCTATGATTTTGGTATGGCACCACGCCCATATCCTGAGGGTGCAGAGAAGCCTTCTTTGGTCGATTCTCTCTCTAATGATAAAGAGCCTTTGTTGGGTGATGATTTGCATTCTCATTCTCGTGACGATCGTTCTCAGCAGTCGAATGACCAGCGTATGGGTCAAAGTGGCGGTCAGCAAGGTGTCGGTCAACGTGGTGGCGGACAAGGTGGTGGTCAAGGTGGCGGCGGCAATAGAGGCGGTGGCGGAGGTCGTGGAGGCGATCGTGCGAGTGATCGGAGCACAACAACTAGTACAACAACTAGTACAACAACTAGCCAAAATAGTGAACGCCCAAGTAGACCTACCCAACTCGAAGAGCGCACGCCTGAGATCCCTGTCGAAATTCCCGATACAACAATCACCCCCGATGTGATAGTTGATTCTCTGATAGTCGATTCACTAATTGTAGATTCGTTGGTAGTAGATTCATTAATTGTAGATTCACTAATTGTAGACTCGTTGGTAGTAGATTCATTAATTGTAGATTCACTAATTATAGCTGATAGCACCCAGATCCAAATCCCTAGGGACTCGATCTCAATGCTTAGAGATTCCGTTCTAGGAGCCCCCGAAAAGCCCGTAGATTCAACCGCCAAAGAGCGTGTGATTGATGCCTTCCACAACGTCAAACAATGGGCAAAAGGATACCAAATGATAGCCGACTCGCTAGTGGCATACGTTGCCGACTCAACAACCTCGCTCTTCGGGCGACCAATCCTATGGAGCGAAGATAACCAAATAGTAGCCGATCGGATAGATGCCTATATGGCAAACGACCTGATAGATTGGGTGGACTTTATCGGAAAACCATTTATGACCCAAGCCGTCGACCCCAAATGGAGAGAACCCGAAGATAGCTCACGCTTCAACCAAGTCTCATCACGCCAAATGCAAGCATTCTTCAAAGAGGGCGAAATAGACTCGACAATAGTCATCGGAAACGTGGTGAACTACTATTACTATATGGATGATGTGGGATATACGGCCGCCTTTGCCACCGTAGAGTGCCCCGAACTGGTGGTCTTTTTTGAGCAAAGAGAGCCATCGAAAATGAGCTGGAGAGGCAATACAACCTTCAATATCTACCCGATTGACCTAGTGCCCGATGATGTGTCGCAGAAGATGGAAAATTTCCAATGGAATCCCGAGCAACGCCCAACCAACGCCCAAGAGATAATCGACAATCGCAAAATACGTGAGAGCGAAAGATCCAAGATCGAGGGGCTAGTCAAGCCTCACTTCCCGATAGAGAATCGAATAGGGGAGTTCAAGAAAAAGCTTCTGGAGCAGAATAAGTGGCGAGATCGCACAGAGCAAGTTTCGGTAACCCCCGAATATTTTATGCGTAATAATCGTTACGAGCTTTAGAGACATAAAAAAAGCACCTTGATAGAGAGAGAGATTCTTATCAAGGTGCTTTTGTATTAAGGAGTCCTGCCCTACCAAAGCCGCACATGACCGTGCTAAGGAGGCTTGGAAGGAGTTCAATCTTCAGCCCTACACTACCAAGTGGCACATGACCCAGCAAGAGTCCCAGAAAATACCCCAGTGTCCCAGAAAAATCTACGGGTCGGGCACTCCCCAAGATGATCGAAAGATTGAAAAGATTCTACCCCGAAGATATGGAATGTTCTCGGACGGCTGTCGAGGAGAACCGTAAGCCTTCAGGGTTACGGGGCTCCCGACAGGGGGAGCCGTCCGCCCCGTAGAGATTTCACCTTCTTAACAGAAGGCAAAATCTCCGCTGTCGCAATTGAACCATTTCTATTAGTAAAGAGGTTTGAAAGAGGATTTTATGTATTTTTAAAATAATTTAAAAATACCATTAACCATTTAACTATCAGCCATTTAGCGACATCACTGTTAGTACTGATAGTGATTGAGTTAGCCCTACAGCTGTCTGCTGATGGTCAGCGGTGGTTTTGGCGATTTTGAGTGCTTGTGCTCCGCTTAGGTATAGGGCTCGGGTGAAGGCATCTATCTCGATTACGCTGCTTCGATCTCGGGTCAATGACTCTCCGACCATCTCACCAAACGAGATCAGATTATCGAGCTGCAATAGATTGAGCGTAGAATTTTCGATATAACGTCTCCATGGGAACAATCCGCTACGAGATAAGATACCACGGGAGAACTGCCTAATTTTCGATTTGGCGGTGGTGGTCGAACCAAGATAACGAAGCGTTTCGCTTAGGAGCAATCCACGGTGAGCGTAGACTAAATGGGTGGTTGTCCACAGATACTCTAGCTTTTGATTCTGGAGCACCTTGCGTAGCGCATCGGCAATCTCATGCTCATAGCCCTCTTGGGAGTAGATACTCGAAAATTCTGCTCCTTGTGAAACTAATCCCGACACACGTTTGGAGAGCAGATCGAAGTCTTTGTAGAGCTCATATTTTGACTCCATACGATCGGAATGACCATCGGTAACACGCACCATCAGGGCATCGAAAACAGCTACACGATCGACAAAAAGTGTCACACGACGTGTGGTTCTTGGGTTGTAGATCTTGGGCGTTGTAATAAAGAGGTGAGGGGTTACCGCCACGGCTGTTGGGTCGTTTTTGATTTCGTCGAAACTGATTTTGCATAGGCGACCCTCGATCCTCACACGCTCCGATCCTTTGAGCAGGATGCGATTGGGTTGGCGATCGAGTTGATGATCTTCGAGGAGGGTTTCACGCAGCATAAAGAGTGCTTTGCGAGTCACCATCGAGAGATCGGCAATCGAAAATTGGGGTTGGAGAGTCGAAATGGGCTCACCTACAACCACTTTAATATGTTTATTCCGCATTGCAAACAGCTCATTTAGGGCACGAAAGTTTGCAAATCGGGGTGAATATAGCTCATTAAGCTGGAAAACGACGCTATTGCTACCGCTAATAAACAGCGGAACAATCGGTTTTTGGGTCAATTTCGCCAAGCGGATAAACTCATGATTCCAAGAATCTTCACGCACCTTGCCAAAAGGTTTGCGCCAGTGAGCAATTTTTCGGGCTGGAAAAACCACAAGTATCCCATCGTTTTTGAGATGATCGACCGCCTCACGAGCGGCAGCTGCCCCTGAAGTGAGTTTTTGGGCACAAACGCCCCTGAAATTTGCGGAAGTTGAGTCAGCTCATGATTAGCAAGAACCTTCGCCCGAGGGCAATCTTTGAACAGCGAGAGCACGACCATCAGATCGAGAAGCCCATGAGGCTGGTTTACGACCACAATTGCGCCATTGGTGAGATCAGAGAACATCTCAGCAGCGGCGGTTTTTTCGCCACGACGAAAGAATTGCGGCTCGATATTAAGCCGAGAGATCAATTTCTGGGGAAACTGGTTATAGTCCTCCGCTGCAAACGTGGCGCAGAGCTTATTAAATTTATTAAATCCGAACCAAGACATAACGAATTTGGAGAGCAAATTTTCATAAGCAATACTATTTTCAAACCCAAGATCATACTCTGAGATCACTTTGTTTCTATCATTTTTCATAGTTCAAACATTTTTATTTAATTAATCATCCGCTTTGTTCCACGTGGAACACTACCCTATCTTCCGAAATATAATAATAAAATGTTAATATCCGATGGCGAAACCCCAGGAATGCGAGATGCCTGTGCAATAGTCTCAGGACGGATTTTAGTGAGTTTCTGACGTGCCTCGATCGTCATAGACGACAAACCCTCGTAATCAAAACCTGCGGGAATCTTCAAACGCTCCAAGCGCTTCAAACGGTCGGCCGTCTGCTCCTCACGCTCGATATATCCACGATATTTGACCAAAATCTCAACCGATTCGCAAACCTCATCGGAATATCCACACTCCGAAATATAAGCCCCAAACCGCTCTACCCCACTCCGCAAAAGATCCACAGTGACACCATTGCGCAAAAGTACATCAACCAACTTGCGCTTCTGAGTAATATTTGTCTGACCCAAAGAGTCCAAAACCGAAGAAACCTCATCGGGAGAATAGCTCTCACCCTCGATATACTCCATCAAACAAGCAACCGAATCACGCTTAGAGGTAAACTCAGCCCAACGAAGATCATCGACCAAACCAATCTCACGACCCAAAGGAGTAAGGCGACTATCGGCATTATCACCCCTAAGAAGTATGCGATACTCAGCCCGTGAGGTAAACATACGATAAGGCTCATCGACACCCTTGGTCACCAAATCATCAATCAAAACCCCAATATAAGCCTCGTTACGACCCAAAACC
>JAWXTL010000011.1:0-16373 GCA_044433565.1 Rikenellaceae bacterium
CCTCGATGGTTCGGAGCCAACAATATATAGCCAGAGGGTGTGGTCGCCCCTTGAGATCCGTGATGATCGGGTATTGAGGATCCGTTCGATTGCCGAGGATGGCACACTAGGCACTACCTCGACCTTCAAATTCTATAAAGGGCAGCTAGACGATATGGTGACCCTGACAGCCACTTCGCCCGATGAGCCATACAACGCTCAGGGGGTTGAGGCACTAAGAGATGGATTGACCGCCCAAGCCAACTACACCGATCCTGCGTGGATTGGCTTTGTGGGCAAGGATGTGATCCTAGAGTTCGAGATTCAGGAGCCACGGTGGGTCAATGCCGTGGGTTTCAATACGCTAAATTCGCCTGGTGATTGGATCATAGCCCCATTCTCAGCCCAAGCAGAATATTACCTGCGTGGAGAGCTGGTCAAAACCCAAACCCTAGAGATTGCACCAGCCAACACCCTAGAGAGTGGAGATCTAAATATGAAGGTCGAAGCCAAGCTTATGACCGACAAAATAAGACTAACCCTTGATGGTGGAGCACTGCCTCAATGGCACGACTCGAAAGGAAACGGAGCATGGCTCTTCCTCGACGAAGTAACACTATTCTAAAACAAAGAAGTATGACAATCACACCTTTCGATTTTGATATAAATTGGCTTTTGAGTCTCAACTTTGATGGAGGACAATTCTTCGATCAATTGAACTATGTCTTTTCGGCACGTCTGACATGGGTTTCGCTCTATGTTGGGGTGTTGTGGTGGGTGGCTTCGACCCAGAGTCTGCAAGAGGCTTTGATCTTTTTGGGGGTCACCGTGCTGATGATTCTCTTTGCCGATCAAACGTGTAATCTACTGAAGATCTTCTTGCCAAAGTTGCGCCCCTCGCACAATCCCGACCTTGTCGACCAGCTGCACATCGTGAACGACTATCGAGGAGGACTCTACGGCACGGCAAGTTCTCATGCCGCCAATAGCCTAGTATTTGCTATCTTGTCACTGATGGTAATCCAAAACAAAACATACACCACACTAATCATAATCTGGACAACACTCATCTGCTACTCACGCCTCTATCTGGGGGTGCACTATCCCGTAGATGTGCTTTTGGGACTCCTTATCGGAGGATTGTGGGGCGTGGCAGGATGGCAAATGTACAGACACTTCAGAACTAAATTAAGCTAAACTATATGAAGATTATTAAGAAATTAATTCCGCATTGCATTGCACTATTGATTTTTGGTGCGATTTCGGCACTCTTTTTTGCACCACAGTACCAAGGAAAAACACTCACTCAGGGCGATATGATTCGTGCTGCGGGGATGGGACAAGATATTAAAGAGCATATCGCTCAGTATGATGAGCACCCTCAGTGGGCTGGTAATATGTTTGGGGGGATGCCCTCCTATCTGATTGATATGAACTATGATGGACGTTATGTCAAGGAGGTGTCGGGTTTGCTCTATTTTATTGGGCAACCAGCCGCTTTTATCTTTATTGCTATGTCTTGTTTCTATTTGATGTTGATTCTCTTTGGGGTCAATCCTTGGTTGGGCGTTATTGGGGGTATTGCCTATGGGCTTTCGACCTATTTCCCTATTATTATCGAGGCGGGGCATATCACCAAGATGATGGCTTTGGCTTGGATTCCGGGGTTGATCGGGGGGATCTATTATGCTTATCGTCGTAGTCGACTTTTGGGAGCCTCTTTGGCTGGTATTTTTGCGGCTATTGAGATTTCGACTTCACACTATCAGATTACCTATTATTTCTTGTTTGTGATTTTGGCGTTGGTGGTCAATGAGTTTGTTCGTGCTCGTAACAATGGGGCTATACGTGGGTTTATGCTTACCACAGGTGCGTTGCTTGTGGCGGCAGTGTTGGCTGTTGGGGCTAACTTTGTTCAGCTTTATTATGTGGCTCAACATACTCCTGAGACTATTCGTGGTACTTCGGAGTTGGTTGATAATTCGAGCGAGAAGGCTTCGGATGGTTTGGATAAATCGTATGCCACTCAGTGGAGCTATGGCAAAGCCGAGAGCTTTAACCTCTTTATCCCTAACTTTATGGGGGGTGGTAGCCATGGCGGATTTAGCCAAGATGGCGCAGTGGCTGTGGAGTTGCAGAAACTTGGTGTCGACCCTACAGCGGCATCTTATATGCCTAGCTATTGGGGTTCTCAGCCATTTACCGAGGGGCCAGTATATATTGGTGCGGTGGTGATCTTTTTGGCACTCTTTGCGTTTTTGGTTCTTCCTGCCACCCAGAAATGGTGGTTGCTTGGGGTTTCGGCTTTGGCTCTTTTGCTCTCTTGGGGTCACAATTTGATGTGGTTCACCGACCTTTTCTTCGACTATTTACCTTTGTATAATAAGTTCCGTGTTCCTTCGATGATCCTTGTGGTGTTGGAATTTACCCTGCCGCTACTTGCTATACTTGGTTTGCAACAGGTTGTCAAAGGTGAGTTGTCGAAAGAGGTTCTTCTAAAGAAACTCAAAATTGCTGCTGGGTCGGCATTGCTTTTTGCGGCATTCGTAGCCCTCGTGTTGCCTACGATTATTAGCTTTTCGGGTGCAAACGATGCGCAAACCATTGCTAGTATGTTTGGTTTGGGTGATATAAATAGTATTGCAGATAACTATCGTCCGGTGATTGATAATATTGTGGGGGCTATGGAGAGCGAACGTGCGGCACTTATGCGTTCGGATGCACTGCGAACTATGTTCTTTGTTGTCATTGCGACTTTGGCTCTTTGGGCGTTGATCCAATCGAAGGTAAAGCCAGTGTATGTTTACTCTGTTCTGGCTTTGGTGGTATTGATCGACCTCTATAATGTCGATCGTCGATTTGTTAAGATCGAGGATTTCCATAGTACAACGGCTTCGGCTATTGTGACACCTAAGCCCGAAAACAGGCAAATTCTGCAAGATACTACCGACTATCGTGTGGTCGATATGACTGTCGATCCTTTTACCGATGCTCATACTTCTTATTTCCATCGTACGGTTGGGGGCTATCATGCTGCGAAATTGGGTCGTTACCAAGATCTTATTGAGCACCACTTGCGCTATGGCAATCAGGCTGTTTATAATATGCTCAATACCAAATACTATATCACAGCGCAGGGCGTACAGATTAATCCTGATGCTTTGGGTTCGGCATGGTTGGTCGATAGTGTGGCGTATGTCGAGGGTGCCAACCAAGAGATTGACGATCTTAGTGCTAGTTGGTTTGATCCATCACGGGTGGCTATTGTCGATCGCTCGTTTGCTTCTGGGCTGCAAGGGGTGACACTCGAAAAAGATAGTACAGCTTCGATTGAGCTCACAAGCTACAAAGTCAACCACCTGAGCTATCGGTTCGAGAGCCACACAGATGCACTTGTTGTCTTCTCGGAGATCTACTATCCAAAAGGGTGGACACTATATATAGATGGCGTGGAGTCGGACTACTTCAGAGCGGACTATATCCTTCGTGCAGCTCTTATACCTCAGGGAACTCACACCATCGAATGGCGTTTCCACGCTCCAAACTTTGCTGGAGCAGTGGCAGTGACTCGACTTTCGTCGCTAATCCTTCTGCTCGTGCCGCTCGTGTTGGCGATTGTAGCACTCATCAAAAAGCCAAAAAAGAATGAAGATCAATAGATTCCTTGCCACAACCATCACTAGTACCCTGCTTTTGCTGCTAACGGGGGTTTCCTTCTACCTGATAACTGGTGCTAGTCAGAAGGTGGAGTCGATAACTCGTGAGTTTGTGCTTTCGCTCTATCTGGGTCAGGAGGTTACCCCTGAGCAACGTGCGTCGATCGAAGAGATCCTCACAGCCCAGAGTCAGAGCATCCAGAGCTATGAGTATATCTCGGCAGAACAGGCCGCCCAAGAGTTCTCGAAAGAGATCGAGGTCGATTTTTCGGGGCTCTTCGAGAGTAGCCCTCTTCCGTCAAGCTACCGCATAAGCCTTACGCCCACAGCTCAGATCAAAGAGCTAGAAGAGAGACTCCAGCAGATCGAAGGGGTAAGCGAGAGCTACTATCCCCACGAGCTATCGAAAGAGGTAGAGGCGGGAATCGAGCAGCTTAGTTATTATATTCTGGGGTTTGGTGTGGTACTTGCTTTTGTGCTGATAATAGTCTACTACAACACCATCCGTATGGATGTAGCAGCATCGAGCGACCGTATCGCCCGAGCCTTGCACCGCCGTATGCCAATCAACGAGATCCGCACACCATTCCTGCGTCGAGCCTATGCTCAGGGGACTATTTCGGGCGTTTTGGCATCTATAATTCTTTTGATTGCCACAGAAGTTGTAACTTTGCCAGTCGAGAAACTCAATGTAGAATTGTCGGAGGTGATAGTGATTTTGGCTATGATGATTATCTTGGGGATGATCTTCTCGCTGATATTTACTACCTTTGCGCTAAATAGAATAATCAGAAAATCATTAAAATAGAAACTTATGAAAGAGGGTCAAACCAATTCTCTTGCCTTGGGCAAGAAAAACTATATCATTATTGCCGCTAGTATTTTGCTTTTGGTGATAGGCTTTTTGTTGATGTCGGGGGGTGCTTCGCCTAGTCCGACAGAGTTTAATTATGAGATGTTCTCGGTGCGTCGTATTGTTGTTGCCCCTATTGTCCTTTTGGTGGGCTTTACGGGGGTTGGCGTGGCGATTATGAAGCGTTTCAACAACTAAGATTTATAACACTTTATACAAAATATTATGACTACTATTGAAGCTATACTCTTGGGTCTTTTGCAAGGGTTCACCGAATTTTTGCCCGTGAGTAGTAGCGGACACCTCGAAATCGGTAAGGAAATTTTGGGGGTTACTGTTGCCGAAGATTCTCAGCTGACCTTTAGCGTTTTGGTTCATTGCGCTACGGTTTTGGCCACTATTACTATCTTTGCTCGTGAGATTTGGGGTTTGATTTGTGGGGGTTTGAAATTTCGCTATAATGCCGAGACTCAATATCTTCTGAAAATTGCCCTT
Organism: Rikenellaceae bacterium; assembly: GCA_044433565.1. Lineage (GTDB taxonomy): Bacteria > Bacteroidota > Bacteroidia > Bacteroidales > Rikenellaceae > Mucinivorans. Next base: position 4,984 of record JAWXTL010000011.1, read on the forward strand.
TCGATGATTCCTGTTGGCGTGGTTGGGGTTTTCTTTAAGGACGAGGTGGAGTCCCTGTTTGGCGGTTCGATCTATATCGTGGGGGCTATGCTTTTGGTTACGGCTGCACTTTTGACCTTCTCGCACTTCTTTGTTCCTCGCAAATCACATCCGGTGACCTATCGTGACTCTTTTATTATTGGTCTGGCTCAGGCTTTTGCTGTACTTCCGGGGGTTTCTCGTTCGGGTTCTACTATTGCTACGGGTTTGATGTTGGGCGTTGATCGCAAACTTTTGGCTAAGTTCTCTTTTTTGATGGTTCTTGTTCCTATTTTGGGTGAGACTTTCTTGGAACTTATTGGTGGTAAATTCTCTCCTGAGGCTTCGGGTATTCCAACTGTGGCTCTAGTGGCTGGTTTCTTGGCGGCCTACTTCTCGGGTTTGATCGCTTGTCAGGCTATGATTAAGATCGTCTCGAAGGGTAAACTATACTACTTTGCTATCTACTGTGCAATTCTGGCTATGGTAATCTTTATCTTTGGATAATCAGTCTCTTTGGGCTTTACTTCAAAAACAACTCAACTTAAAAATATACTAAAACACACAATGAAAAAACTCTCCCTACTGCTTACCTCTCTTATCGTTATTGGTAGCTCTGTGGCTCAAGAAGTCACAATCCCAGAATACAAACATAACAAATTCTATAACCATGACTATGTTGTTCATCGTGCTCCCGTTACTCCCGTGATTGATGGTGAGCTATCGAGCGCAGAGTGGGATCGTGTGCCTTGGACAGAATGCTTTATGGATATTGAGGGCGAAAATCGCCCCGTAGAGCCAAAATATCAGACTCGTGCCAAAATGATGTGGGATGACCACTACCTCTATTTTGCTGCCGAGATGATCGAGCCTCATATCTGGGCTACGTTCAAGGAGCGTGATGCGGTGATCTACTATGATAATGATATTGAGATCTTCCTTGATGTTTCGGGCGAAGGACACAACTACTATGAATTTGAATATAATGCTTTTGGTACCGAATGGGAGCTGTTTATGTCACAACCTTATATCTATGGCGGATTCTATTTGACTAGTTGGGATCTTCGTGGCATGAAAAGTGCCGTTAAGGTCTATGGTACGATCAACGACCCTTCGGATACCGACGAGAAATGGACTATCGAGGTTGCTCTTCCGATTTCGGGCTTGATGGCCGTGCAATATGGCAAAAACAATAGGGTGAAAGATGGCGATCAATGGCGTATTAACTTCTCTCGTGTTGAGTGGTTGGCGGTTGATGTTGTCGACGGGCAGTACAAGAAACAACCTAAAAAAGAGGGCTTTGGTAATGAGGATAACTGGGTGTGGACTCCAACAGGGGTGATTGATATGCACCGCCCTGAGCGTTGGGGCTATATGCAATTTTCGGATGTGATAGCTGGACAGGGATGTGTTGCTTTCAATTGGAATAACGACCACAAACAAAAAGAGACACTACGTATAGCGGCCGAAAGAATTAGCCAATTCCGTAGTGCAAACCACGGCATGATGCCAACCAAGGAACAGCTGCAAATGGACGAAGAGTTTAACTACTATCCAGCAGGAGAGGGTTTCAAGCTAACAATCCAAGGCGAGACAGGCACATGGTATAAGCTATCGGAGGATGGTCGCTTGGAGCGTGGTCGCTAGAAAAGTCAGCAGTGTGGAGCCCCCCACGGAAGCCCTACACTACTTTCGTAACACATGACCCAGCAAAAGTCCCAGAAAAGACCCGAGTGTCCCAGAACAATCAATCTTTTCTAGGATAAAATGATTCAATTGCGATAGCGGATTTTTCGCTAGAAAAATCTACGGGGCGGACGGCTCCCCCCGTCGGGAGCCCCGTGCTACTAAAGCAGCACGTGTCACACCGACAGCCGTCCGAGAACATACAATTTCCTTAGCAATAGAATCTTCACCTAAGGGGTGCAGATCTGAAGCGTAAAGCGATAAAATAATAACAAACAGAATGAAGAACAAGGGGGAAGATAGGCAAACGGCCTGTCTACTCCTTGTTTTTTGTCGGAGGTATCAACAATAATTTATATGTACAGACTAAGAAAATACAAAGAACACTACAAAAATAATATCCGCCTAGCTGCGCCTATCGTCCTTTCGCAAATCGGACAAGTGGTGGTGCAGATCGTAGACAATGCCATGGTTGGGCAATTGGGGGCAACACAACTTGCTGCCGCTTCGTTCGCAGGGTCAATATTCTTTATGTTGTTTGTCTTTGTGATGGGTATTTCGATGGGGCTGACCCCTTTGGTGGGTGAGAATTTTTCGCAACGACGCTATGGCGAAAGTTCAAAGTACCTTCAAAATGCTATGGTGATCTATCTGGTTATAGCTGCGGTGATTTTTATCATACAATTGACGACCATCCCCGTGCTCTATCACCTTGGGCAGCCAGAGGAGGTGGTCGAGATGGCGATCCCTTATTACAAACTTTTGGTTTGGTCGGTCATTCCATTTATGCTATTTGCTGTTTTCAAGCAGTTTCTCGAAGGGATCGGCAATACCAAGGTTACGATGTATGTGGTGATTAGCACCAATCTTCTGAATATCTTGGGTAACTACCTTTTGATCTATGGTCACTGGGGATTTCCCGCTATGGGCGTGATGGGTGCAGGACTTAGTACCTTGATCTCTCGTATTTTGATGCCGCTGTTTATCTTTAGCTATTTCATCTACAAAGAGCAATTGCGTCGCTACCTTCGTATGTTTGCATGGCATAGGCTCGATGCACGATATATCCGTTCGCTCTTTAGTGTCGGGTTTCCCATTTCGATGCAGATATTCCTAGAGGTTACGGCATTTTCGTTGAGTGCTATTATGGTGGGGTGGATTGGCACTGCCGAGATTGCCGGAAATCAGATTGCTCTGACCCTGTCGAATTTTGCTTTTATGGCTGTGGTTGGGGTTGCATCGGCAACAACTATTCGTGTTAGCCATCTCTTTGGTATTGGGAATCTCAAGCAGTTGAATCGAGCTGTTATTGCCTCGTGGCATATTGGTTTGTGTTGGAACTTTATCACAGCCTCGACCTATATTTTGTTGCGTAATTATTTGCCTCGCATTTTCACTCAGGATCCAGCTGTGATTGAGGTTGCTTCTACTTTGTTGATTTTTGCTGGGTTGTATCAGTTTTCGGATGGTTTGCAGTGTTTGACTATTGGTGCTTTGCGAGGGATTCAGGATGTTCGGAGTATTATGATTCGTGCTTTTATCTCTTATATTTTGATTTGTTTGCCAGTTGGTTATCTTTGTGCTTTTACTTTTGGTATGGGTGTTAGTGGTATTTGGCTGGGCTTTATTGTTGGGTTATCGACAGCTTCTGTTTTGCTGATTATTCGTTACAGGCATTCGTATGGAGTACTTCGTCGTGCACAGTTCTCTCAGAGGAATTTTCAAGTGCGATAGCAGGTTTTTCTAGCGAAAAAATGCAGTGCGGAGCCCCCCACGGAAGCCCTGCACTACTTTCGCAGCACTACTACGTAATACATGACCCAGCAAAAGTCCCAGAAAAGACCCGAGTGTCCCAGAACAATCAATCTCTTTTCAAGGTAATAAATCCCAATTGCGACAGCGGAGATTTTGCCTTCGAGAAGAAGGTAAAATCTCTACGGGGCGGACGGCTCCCCCCGTCGGGAGCCCCGTACTATTTCATAGCACGGTTCACACCGACAGCCGTCCGAGAACATTCCATTTCTTCGAGAAACAAAATCTAGTCCAAACGAACGTCCAAACCCCAATACAACTTCTGTTTCAGGGTCTCATAAAAAGATTGCTCAGGAGAGAGAACCACCGGCAAACCATTCTCACGTCGACACAAAAGAAAACGATTGACACTGGGAACTTCAAACTCACGGTTGTCGATCGTGGCTGTAATCGTATCGCCAAAACGTGACTGCGTGCGTAGCTCAACCACCGAATCACAAGAGATAACCAAAGATCGAAGATTCAAGTTGTGCGGTGCAATAGGCGAAATAATCCAACAATCACACGTCGGTGCGATAATTGCTCCCCCCACACTCATTGAATAGGCGGTCGAACCGGTTGGGGTGCTCACTATAATCCCATCTGCCCAATAGGTTGCCACCTCTAGGGAGTCGACAATCAACGTAATATAGATCATCGAAGGGGTGCGTTTTTGGAGTGTAAACTCATTGAGAGCATCACTGTGCGGAAGCTCCAAACCCTCGATCGAGATCATTGTGCGCTGCTCAACCTGATAATCACCCGAAATGATACGAGTGAGAGCCGTCTCTAGGACATCAAAATTGGTGGTAGCCAAAAACCCCAGTCGCCCCCCGTTGACTCCCAAGATCGGAAGCTGAGAGTCGACAACACGACGAGAAGTACTCAAAAAAGTACCGTCCCCACCATAACTGATTATCATATCAAACCCCACAAGATGTTCTGGCTCCAAAGCATACTCAGCCCCTAGGGAGGTTATCATTTGTGTTAGCCTGTGAACTTGTGTCACCGAAGGCGAACAATAGATAGCGAATTTCATTATTTATCTGTATATTTGCACAAAAATAGAGAATATTATGACAAAACTAAGCGTAAACATAAATAAAATTGCAACTTTGCGTAATGCACGTGGTGGCAATGAACCAAATGTTGTCTTTTCGGCAGAGGCGGCTGAGCGTTTTGGAGCTCAGGGCATCACTGTTCACCCTCGTCCTGATGGGCGACATATCCGCTACCAGGATGTTCGGGATCTTAAAAAGGTGGTCACTCAGGAGTTTAATATCGAGGGGTATCCTAGCGAGGAGTTTATCCAGTTGGTTTTGGAGGTTGTTCCCGATCAGGTGACCTTGGTTCCTGATCCGCCAGAGGCTATTACCTCTAATGCTGGTTGGGATACTATTGCCAATTGTGAGTTGCTTACCTCTATTATCTCTCGTTTTAAGGCCAAAGGGATTCGGGTTTCGATCTTTGTTGAAGCTGACCCCCAGATGGCTCGTGCTGCTGCGGCTACGGGGACTGATCGTGTGGAGCTTTATACCGAAAGCTATGCTACGGGTTATAAAGAGGATCGAGAAAAGGCGATTGCACCTTTTGTTGCTACGGCTAAGGCTGCTGCCGAGGTGGGGCTGGGTGTGAATGCTGGTCATGATCTGAGTTCCGAAAATCTTGAATATTTTGCCAAGAATATTCCGAATTTGTTGGAGGTTTCGATTGGTCATGCCTTGATCTGCGAGTCGCTCTACTTAGGGTTTGAAAATACTATACAATTATACCGTCGCTGCCTTGTTACAGAATAATCTTGAAAATCCTATTTTCCCGATCGTTAGTCGCTTGGCTCGAGATCTGGGTGTCGAGGCTTATGTGATTGGGGGTTATGTTCGTGACTTCTTTTTGCAACGAACTCTGACCGATATTGATATTACGGTGGTGGGCGATGGTGTGGCACTAGCCAAGGCTTTGGGGCGTGAGCTTAAGACTAATGTTACGGTCTATAAGAACTTTGGTACTGCGGCTTTGCGTTATGAGGGTTGTGAGATCGAATTTGTGGGGGCTCGACGTGAGAGTTATAGCCGTGATTCTCGTAAACCTCGGGTCGAGATAGGTACACTTAGTGACGACCAGCGTCGTCGTGATTTTACGATCAATGCTATGGCTTTTTCGCTCAATGAGGGGAGTTATGGTGCGTTGCTTGATCCTTTCGAGGGGATTCTTGATCTGGAGCGTAAGATTATTCGTACGCCTTTGGATCCCGATACTACTTTTTCGGATGACCCTTTGCGGATGATGCGAGCTGTGCGGTTTGCCACTCAGTTGGGCTTTGATCTTGATCCTGTGACCCAAGAATCTATCATACGCAATGCTCCACGTTTGGAGATTATCTCTGCGGAGCGGATTCTCACGGAGCTTAATAAGATTATGGCTAGTGGAGATCCTGCTCGTGGATGGCGGATGTTGGATCAATGCGCTTTGCTCAAAGAGTTTTTGCCTGAGTTGGTCAACCTCAAGGGGGTTGATCGTGTGGAGGGCAAGGCTCACAAGGATAATTTTGTTCATACGCTTCAGGTTCTCGAAAATATTACCCCTCATACCGATAAACTTTACTTGCGTTGGGCGGCTTTGTTCCATGATATTGCCAAGCCCCAGACCAAAAAGTTTGAGCAGAAACAGGGGTGGACTTTCCATGGTCATGAGGTGTTGGGATCGAAGATGATGCCTCGCATTTTCCGTCGTTTGAAGCTTCCGATGGATGAGCGGTTGAAATATGTTCAGAAGTTGATCTTTTTGCATCTTCGTCCTATTATTTTGTCTCAGGAGATCGTTACGGATTCGGCTGTTCGACGTATGTTGTTCGAGGCGGGCGATGATATTGATGATCTGATGACCCTTTGTGAGGCGGATATTACTTCGGGCGATGGCAAGAAGGTGGAGCGTTACCTTCGTAATTTTGCTTTGGTGCGTCAGAAGCTGGTTGATATTGAGGAGAAAGACCGTTTGCGTAATTTCCAGCCACCGATTGATGGGTCGCTTATTATGCGCACCTATGGTTTGGAGCCTTGTAATACTATTGGTGAGTTGAAGACTATTATTAAGGATGCTATTCTTGATGGTCAGATTCCTAATGAATTTGATGCGGCTTTTGCGCTTTTGGAGCAGTTGGCTGCCGAGCGTGGACTAAAAAAAGTGGAGTAATATTGGCTATGTTATCTGAGGTAGAACAACAATTGATCGAGGCACATTTGGGCGATGATCCTGTGCAGGTTGCTTTGCGCACGGGCAATCGGTTGGTTGCCCAGCAGGTGGGGGTTTTGGCGAAGGCTCGTTTGAAGTTGCCTACGTTCTATGAAGCTCGTTGTTTTATTTTGCCTATTAGTTATCAGCAATCCACCTCGGAGGTTGTTGCCTCTTCTCGACGGTTTTCTCGTGGGCGATTGGCTTTGGATCTTACTTGCGGATTGGGGGCGGATTGTTATTATCTCTCTAGGAGTTTTGATCGGGTGATTACCTGTGAGATTGATCCCCATCGAGCTGAGATTGCTCGTTATAATTTCTCGAAATTGGGGGCGGAGAATATTGAGGTGCGCTGCTGTTCGGCAGAAGAGTTGCTTGACTCTTTGCAGCGTGAGCGTGTGGATATGATTTTTTGCGATCCTGCACGACGAGACCAAGGGGGTGGTAAACGTCATGCTCTGGAGGATTGTTCTCCTAATATTCTTGAAATTTTGCCTTTGATGCGACGTATTTCTCGACGTATCTCGATCAAGCTATCACCTCTTTTTGATGTCGATGAGTTGTTTCGCCTTTTTGGTGAGCAGATTATGGTCGAGGTTGTCTCTTTGCGCAATGAGTGCAAGGAGGTTGTTTTGCATTTGGGCGATGATCTCTCTTTGGGGCATATTGCTCATACTATTATTGGTGGGGATGGACTCCCTCGGCGACTCATGTTTGATCGCTCGTTGCCCTCTGATCCCTCTTTGTTGTGTGCGGTGGAGCAATGCCAGTGGCTCTATCAAGCCGATGTGGCACTTATCAAATCTCGTAGCACAGATCGTTATATGCGAGACTATTACCCCGATCAGCGTTATCTGAACTGCGGATTCGTCCTCTCGCCACAAGAGCTTGTGGGCTTTGTCGGATCTCAACATAGAATTTCGTCTATCGAAGATTACAAACCAAAAGTGCTCAGAAAAGTGCTCAAAAGCTGTGGAATCTCCTCGGCTACGATCCATCTGAAAGGTTTTCCGTACCCCCTAGAGCAAATCAAAAAGCAACTGGCAGTCAATGAAGGGGCAGAGTGCAACCTCTTCTGCTTTAAGGATAATCAAGGAAACCCAAAAGTCGCAATATCTCGATCATAAAAAGCGTTAAGCTTTCGGGGTGGTTGTATAAATAATAAAAAAATGTTACTTTTGTGGGATCGTCAATGGGGTCTCTAGGCGAGAGATCGTCCCGCCCGAATACAAGAACTAAAACCAAAATAATAAAAACATGAAAAAATTACTTTTAGCATTTCTGATTGTGCCTCTTATCTCAACAGGAATAGCACGAGCCGACGAAGGAATGTGGCTTCTACCTTATCTATCGAAGTATAATATCAAGGATATGAAGAAGGCCGGTTTCAAACTTACTGCCGAGGATATTTACTCGATCAATAATAGCTCTCTGAAAGATGCTATTGTGATCTTTGGTCGTGGTTGTACAGGCGAGATCGTATCGTCTGAGGGTCTTCTGTTTACCAATCACCACTGCGGTTATGGTAATATTCAAGCTCTTTCGACTGTCGAGAAAAACTACCTAGAGAATGGTTTCTGGGCTAAATCACACGATCAGGAGCTTCCATCCGAAGGACTTACTGCTCAGTTCGTGCGTGAGATCAAAGATGTTACCGATCAGGTGCTAGAGGGCACAACTCTTAACCAAGATTTCGTTGAGCGTGATAGTATTATTTCGGCTCATCGTGAGGCTTTGATCCAAGAGAATAGCAATCGTGAAGAAAACCTTCGTGCTATTGTTCAGCCTATGTTTGGTGGTAACCAATATATTATGTATGTCTATGAGACTTTTGGTGATGTTCGCCTAGTGGGTACTCCTCCTCAGTCGGTGGGTAAATATGGTGGCGATACCGACAACTGGATGTGGCCTCGTCACACTGGTGACTTCTCTATCTTCCGTGTCTATGCCTCTAAGGATAATAAGTCTACTAAGGGTTACTCAGCAGATAATGTTCCTTATACTCCTAAGAAACATCTTACTATTTCGACCAAGGGTGTCAAAGAGGGTGACTTTACTATGATTATGGGCTTCCCTGGTGGTACTGACCGTTATATGACAACATGGGAAGTTGATAATACGCTAGAGGTTACCAACCCACTTCGTGTTGAGATCCGTGGTGCAAAACAAGATATTTGGTGGGCTGATATGATGGCCGACGAGAAGGTTCATTTGCAGTATGCTAGCAAATTTGCATCTTCTTCTAACTACTGGAAAAATGCTATTGGTATGAGCCGTGGTCTTACCAAATTGAATATCCGTGACCGTAAAGATCAGGAGCAAGAGGCGTTTATGGCTTGGGTCAACGAAGATCCATCTCGTGTTGCTAAATATGGTAAGGCGCTAGAGATGATCGAGCGTGCTACTGTGGCTAGTAGTGAGCCTTTGACTTCTTATATGGTTGTTAGCGAAGTTCTTTCGGGTGCCGAGGCTTATACTTTCTCGCTACGTGTTGCTGATGGTCTCGAATCAGAAGCGACCGACGAGGCGTTGATCGAGGCTGGTGAGGCGTATTTCAAAAACTATAACGCACCAACCGATAAGCGTACTACCCTTAAAATGTTTGAAAAGGCTGCATCGCTTCTCGAAGCAGGTCAGTATCCTTCGTTTTTGAGCTTGGCTTTTCCTTCGCAGTTCGATGAGATCTTCGATAATAGCCCTTTCACTAGCCGTGATCGCTATATGGCGGCAGTCGAGAACCATGATTTGTTCAAAAATGATGTGATCCTAAATCAGGCGCAAGAGTTTCTCCCATTCTTGATAGCGGCAGCAGAGCAGTTGGATGAGTTCGATACAGAATTTTCGGAAGGTCACCGCCTGTATCTTGCAGGTTTGATGGAGATGAACCAAGGCAAAAAGGTGATGTACCCAGATGCAAACTTCACTATCCGTTTGACCTATGGAACAGTTGAGCCATATAAAGCAGCCGATGCTGTCTATTATGATTATGTGACAACCATCGACGGTATGATCGCTAAGGCTGATCCTACGAATCCTGATTTCGACCTTGATCCAGCACTCTATGAACTATGGAAAAACAAAGATTACGGTCGTTGGGCAGTCGATGGCACAGTGCCAGTTGGTATCCTATCGACCAACGACATCACAGGCGGTAACTCGGGTAGCCCAATCATGAATGCTCGTGGCGAGTTGATCGGTTTGGCATTCGACGGAAACTGGAAGCTATGAGTGGTGATATTGCATTCGAGCCAGACCTGCAACGTACAATCAGCGTCGATATTCGCTATGTGCTCTTTATCGTCGAAAAATTGGGCGGTGCAACCAATATTATTGATGAGTTGACACTAAATTAAAGATTCTTTGCGTTAGAGATAACAAGCATTAGATGAGATAATGCGTCTCACCTTGATAAGTGAGGCGCATACAATTTGTTCATTTACGCAAGGAGTGAATAAAATTAATAATACAGTAGAATAATTTTTTTCAGGAAGACTACATGCAAACATTTCCGGAGCACTTAATTTTTGATTTTGGCGGCGTATTACTAGATATAGATATTCATGTGACGATCGAGGCTTTCGAGAAGTTGGGGATCGAGATTCCCGACAAACGAGAGATACATCCCAATAATAGCGGTATCTTTTTGGCTATGGAGCTGGGTGAGATAACCCCTGAGGAGTTTATCAATACGTTGATTAGTTATGCTAAGAGTGAGTCTAAGCCTACCTACGACCAGGTCGAGGCGGCATGGAATGCTCTGCTTCTGCCATTCAACTGGTCGAACTTCGAGCTTCTCGATGAGCTCCGCTGCAAAGGTCACAAGACCCACTTGTTGAGTAATACCAACCTGATACATCACCTCTATTTCGAGGAGCTATTCAATAAGACCAATCCTTGGGGTCGTCGTTTCGATAGTTTCTTCGATAGCGTTCACTACTCGGATGTGATGAAGATGCGCAAACCCAACCTTGAGATCTATGAGCGAGTTGCGCAATTGATCGGATCGCCAGATCCCTCACAGATGCTATTTATCGACGACAACGCCCCAAATCTTGATGCCCCTGCCTCGCTAGGTTGGCGCACCCACCACCTGAAATCCCCTCAAACTGTACACGATTTGTTTAACCCACAGAGCCTTTAGATAGGCTTAATAAAGAAACTTAACTCCCAAAAATTTGGAATCTAAAGTTTAATCACTACATTTGCAGTTATGAAGAATACGATTATCGCACTTTTTGCACTTTTGCTTATAGCCTCATGCGCTAAAACAGCAACGATGGACACCGACCTACTTACGGAACAATCATTTAAAGCGTGGCTTGCCAAGAACGATCCCGATGCTGTTCCGCTTGATGGCGACGAGAAGATTTATATACGTTTTATTACTCATGGGCCCGAGGAGTCGGACTCTTTGGATATTGTAGAGTATGCTTGGTGTCGCTTGAATTTTTCGGCTTATACTTTTGGTGGTGAGCTTGTTGCCACTCGTGATAGTAATATTGCCAAACGTGCTGGTACTTGGGTGAATACCACTCACTGGTGTCCTCAATATGTTCAGCTTTATGAGGATGGTGGTTTCTTCTGCGAAGGGTTGCATACTGCACTACAAGCTTTGGGCAAGGGTGATGTGGCTCGTGTTTATATCTCGTCTGAATATGCTTATCAAG
>JAWXTL010000012.1:0-15506 GCA_044433565.1 Rikenellaceae bacterium
AACTACCATCACCTCGCCCATGCGTATGGGTGCTGAAGGTATCAAGGTTCAAATCTCAGGTCGTGTAGGCGGCGCAGAGATGGCACGTTCGGAAAACTACAAAGAGGGACGTATTCCACTTCACACATTCCGTGCAGACATCGACTACTGTCTAGCTGAAGCACTTACAAAAGTTGGTATCCTAGGTATCAAAGTTTGGATCTGCAACGGTGAGGTTTACAAAAAACGTGAGCTAACTCCACTAGCAGGAATGAGCTCGGTTTCAGCAAACTCTCAAGGCAATGACCGTCGTGGAGGCGACCGTTCACGTCGTGGTGGTGCAGGAGATCGTCGTCGTGGTGGCGACCGTCGTGGTGCAAAACAACAACAACAATAAATCCCGTTGAGTCTCAAAGTAAGCCCCTGAAAAAGGCAAACCAAGAGACCCTTAATGAACCTAAATAAAAAGTAAAAAAATGTTACAGCCAAAAAGAACAAAATTTAGGCGTATGCAAAAAGGGCGAATGAAAGGTCAAGCTCAACGCGGAAACCAACTCGCTTTTGGTAGCTTCGGAATCAAAACCCTAGAGACAGCTTGGATCACAGGTCGTCAAATAGAGGCAGCACGTCAAGCTATCGTACGTCATATGAAACGTGAAGGTCAAGTATGGATCAAGATCTTCCCAGACAAACCAATCACGAAGAAACCAGCCGAAGTACGTATGGGTAAGGGTAAGGGTGCTCCAGAAGGATTCGTAGCTCCAGTTACTCCAGGTCGTATCCTATTCGAAGCAGAAGGTGTACCAATGTCAGTAGCGCAAGAAGCACTACGTCTAGGAGCACAAAAACTTCCAGTAGCTACCAAGTTCATAGTACGTCGTGACTACGTAGAAAACCAAGACTAACACATTAATCTTAGCCAATAACTGAAAATGAAAACATCAGAAATCCAAGAACTTTCAGTAGCCGAATTGATCGAAAGAATCGCTACAGAAAAAGAATTACTGAACAAGGCAAAGATGAATCACGCAGTCTCAGCCGTAGAAAACACAACAGTACTTAACAAACAACGCAAAGATATAGCACGTATGCTAACGATCCTTGCTCAAAAACAGAACCAATAAGCAATGGAAAGAAATCTTAGAAAAGAAAAAGTTGGCGTAGTGGTCAGCAACAAGATGGAAAAATCCATAGTTGTAGCTGTAGCACGTAAGGTGAAACATCCAATCTACGGCAAGTTTGTAAACAAGACAACCAAATTTACTGCACACGACCAGAACAACGAGTGTGGTGAAGGCGATACAGTAAGAATCCAAGAGACTCGTCCTCTAAGCAAGAACAAATGCTGGAGACTAGTTGAAATAATCGAAAGAGCCAAGTAATTATGATACAACAAGAATCAAGACTCAAAGTAGCCGACAACAGCGGTGCCAAAGAAGTTCTCTGCATCAGAGTACTTGGAGGTACAGCACGCCGCTACGCCTCAATTGGCGATAAGATCGTTGTCACCGTAAAATCTGCAACTCCATCTGGCGAGGTAAAGAAAGGTACTGTTTCAAAAGCAGTAGTAGTTCGTACTCGTAAAGAGATTCGCCGTCCAGACGGATCATACATTCGTTTCGACGATAACGCAGCAGTATTGCTAAACGGTCAAGGAGAGATGCGTGGAACACGTATCTTTGGCCCAGTAGCACGTGAATTGCGTGAGTCGCACATGAAAATTATCTCACTTGCACCAGAGGTGCTTTAATTAATAACAAACATTACACTTTAAAGTAAGATGAAATTACACATCAAAAAAGGTGATATGGTGCAAGTAACCGCTGGTGATAGCAAAGGACAACAAGGTAAAGTACTTGAGGTTATCGTTGCTAAGAGCCGCGCGATAGTAGAGGGCGTGAACATGGTGAAAAAACACACCAAGCCAAACGCAGCTCATCCACAAGGTGGTATTATCGAGCAAGAAGCACCAATCCACATCAGTAACCTGATGCCACTTGATCCTAAATCGGGTCAACCAACTCGTATTACTCGTAAACCAAACGAAGAAGGCAAACTTGTCCGCTTCGCTATAAAATCTGGGGAGGAACTAAAATAATGAGCTACACACCATCACTTAAAACTCAATATGCAGAGAAGATCATTCCTGCACTTATGAAACAGTTTGGTTACAGCAGCATTATGCAGTGCCCGAAACTAGAGAAAATCGTTTTGAACCAAGGTATTGGTGCAGCAGTCGCTGACAAGAAACTTATTGAGGTTGCACAAAACGAGTTGACAGTAATCGCTGGTCAGAAAGCAGTTCAAACCAAATCTAAGAAAGATATTTCTAACTTCAAGCTTCGTAAGCAGATGCCTATTGGTGTTCGTGTAACATTGCGTCGTGAGAAGATGTATGAATTCCTTGAGCGTTTGATCGCTGTATCTTTGCCACGTATTCGTGACTTCAAGGGTATCAACGATAAGTTCGATGGTCAGGGTAACTACACTCTTGGTGTTAGTGAGCAGATCATTTTCCCAGAGATTGATATCGACAAGATTTCTAAGATCCTAGGTGTTGAGATTACTTTTGTTACCTCAGCAAAGACTGATGCAGAAGCACGTGCTCTACTAGTAGAGTTTGGTCTTCCATTCAAGAACAAGAATAAATAAGCCCTTAATAAAAGTAAAAGACAATGGCAAAAGAATCAATGAAAGCACGTGAGGTAAAACGTGCGAAGCTTGTGGCTCGTTACGCTGAGAAGAGGGCTACACTAAAGGAAAATATCCGTCAAGCGGCTGCTAAAGGCGAGGTAGATTATGAGAGCATTGAGAAGTTGGCAAAACTTCCTAAGAACTCTAACCCTATCCGTTTGCACAATCGTTGTGCTTTGACTGGTCGTCCAAAGGGGTATATGCGTTACTTTGGTATCTCTCGTATTCAGTTCCGTGAGATGGCTAGTAATGGTTTGCTTCCTGGTGTAACTAAGGCTAGCTGGTAGTAGACGGAGTTGGAGGGTTTCCTCTGACTGGTTCTATTTCGGATAAATAGATTGGAGTCTTGAACCTTTGGGTTCGAGACTCTTTTTTTTGGTTGTAATGAACGAATTTGAGGCTGGAAGTTTTGTATAGTTTTTGTCAGAGGAATTTCCAATTGCGATAGCGGAGATTTGCCTTCACCAGAAGGGAAATCTCTACGGGGCGGACGGCTCCCCCCGTCGGGAGCCCCGTACTTCTATCGAAGCACGTGTCACACCGACAGCCGCCCGAGAACACACCATATCTTCGGGGTAGAATCTTTTCAATCTTCCGACCACCCTTGGACGGCTCCCCCACGGGAGCCCTGCACTATTAAAGTAGCCATGACCCAGCAGAGTCCCAGAAAATACCCGAGCGTCCCAGAACAATCAATATCTTCAGGGATGATAACAATCAATATCTTCAGGGATGATAGCAATCAATATCTTCAGGGATGATAACATTCCATATCTTCACGAATAAAGTAAAGTTCGAGGAATTTAAAATTATTGATTATTTGAGGGTTGTTTTAAAAAAACATAGTCTGTAATTGGGCGATCACAGAAAAAATATTACCTTTGTAGGGTGTAGTAGTGCGCAAGTATCAACCTAAAGATTACTCAAATGGCAAAGAATGACACGGTTACAACTCTTACCAACAATGTTCTAAGGCTTTTAAAAAGCTCACAGAAACTAAAAGATGATAATGCAAAGCTGGTGGCGCAACTTCATGCAGCAAATCTCAGAGGCGAACAACTACACACCAAAATAAAGCAACTAGAAGATCAACTATCGCAACTGATCGTCGGGCAGTCGACCCTGTTGGTCAGCTCGGATGCCAAGGTAGCCAAAGCACGTATCAATAGTATGATAAAAACCATTGACACAGCAATAGCACAACTAAACAAATAATCATTAACCCAAAAAGGCTGCTGCACAAGAGTAGGGGAGTGCAACAGACCAAAAATAAAAGTCCCCAAAAATAACTTCCGCAAAAGATGAACAACAAAAAACAAAAAATAAGGGTTATAGTTGCGGATAAACCCTACTCGATAACCGTAGTATCGCAAGACGAAGAACAGAGAGTGAGAGCCGCAACCAAACGGATCAAAGAGAAGATGGATCAATTGATGAAATTATATCAATCGGATATGTCGGGCTATCTGGCAATGGCCGCCCTAGAGATAGCAATAGAGAGAGAGGAGCTAGAGGAGAAATTGGACTATTCGACCGATAGGATTCATATCAAGGAGCTAAACCAAGAGATAGAGAAATTCTTCGCCTCAAAAGAAGATTAACTAAAATAAATTAAAAAGCAAAAGCTTCGGTGTGTTGTTCTGGAGCAGACAAGAAAGATAAAGCAGAAAAACGATAAATAAGAAAACAAGAATAGGATTCCCGATGTACGCTTTGCGGAACTAACAATTTTTAATCGGCAGATGTAAACCGAATGATTCTAAAAGCAGGCCTCACTCCCACCTCTACTGCGAAGTAGGCACGGGGAGCTTACATCCAGAAATGAGTAAGATAACAGTGGAAACTTCACCTCATCGGGCGGATGCCAAGTATGTTTGATAGAGTAGTTTCCGTCAAACCAAGCGCCGGGAGTCCTTTTTTCATTAAATAGCAACAAATTAACTAACTAAACATAAAATAATACAAATATGGACATATTGACGATAGTCATCTGTGCCGTGGTATCAAGTGTTATATTGGGTGTAATCACATATTTTACTACCTATAAGTCGACCGAAAAACGTCGCACTTCGATACTGAAAGAGGCAGAAGCTGACGCAGAACTAATTAAAAAAGAGAAGATACTACAAGCCAAAGAACGCTTTATACAACTCAAAGGAGAGCACGAGAAGAATGTAAATGAGCGCAATCAACGCCTTTCGCAGATCGAGGCTCGTATCAAACAAGAACAGTCTCAAACACAATCGGCTACGGCTGAGCTTAATAACCGAACTAAAGAGTTTGAAAATACTCGTCGTAAGGTCGAGAATAAATTGGCTTCGCTTGAGGTTCGCACTCGTGAGGTAGAGGAGATGGCAGCACGTCAGAAGACTATGTTGGAGCAGATTAGTGGCTTGACGGTCGAGGAGGCTAAGTCTCAGTTGATGGAGATGGTTCGTAATGAGGCTAAGAGTCAGGCTATGACGATCACTAATGATATTATTGAGGAGGCAAAACTAACGGCTAATAAAGATGCTAAGAAGATTGTTGTTCAATCTATCCAACGTGTTGCTACCGAGACGGCTATCGAAAATTCGGTAACTGTGTTTAATATTGATTCTGACGAGGTTAAGGGTCGTATTATTGGTCGTGAGGGGCGTAATATTCGTGCTTTGGAGGCTGCTACGGGGGTTGAGATTATTGTGGATGATACCCCAGAGGCTATTATCCTTTCGGGATTTGATCCTGTACGTCGTGAGGTTGCTCGTTTGGCACTTCATCAGTTGGTTACCGATGGTCGTATTCACCCTGCTCGTATCGAAGAGGTGGTCGCTAAGGTTCAACGTCAGATCGAAGAGGAGATTATTGAGGTTGGTAAGCGTACGGCTATTGACCTTGGCATCCATGGCTTGAATCCAGAGCTTATTCGTTTGATTGGTAAGATGAAATATCGTTCTAGCTATGGTCAGAACCTTTTGCAGCACTCACGTGAGGTTGCTAATCTTGCGGGAACTATGGCTGCCGAACTTGGGCTGAATGCTCAGTTGGCTCGTCGTGCTGGACTTTTGCATGATATAGGTAAGGTGCCAGATGATGAACCAGAATTGCCACATGCTATTATTGGTATGAAGATCGCAGAACGATTGAAAGAGAAAGCCGAGGTGGTGAATGCTATCGGTTCTCACCATGATGAGATCGAGATGACCTCTTTGATCTCTCCTATTGTTCAGGTTTGCGATGCTATTTCTGGTGCTCGTCCGGGTGCTCGTCGTGAGGTTGTCGAGAGCTATATCAAACGTCTGAAAGAGATGGAAGATTTGGCTCAATCTTATGATGGCGTTATGAAGACTTTTGCTATTCAGGCTGGTCGTGAGCTTCGTGTGATTGTTGGTTCGGAGAAGATTACCGATGCTGCGGCTGAGGTTCTCTCGCATGATATTGCCAAGAAGATTCAGGATGAGATGACCTATCCAGGTCAGGTTAAGGTTACGGTTATTCGTGAGACACGTGCTGTTTCTTATGCAAAATAGTAAGTAAAAGGGTTTATAATCTGAGATTGTAACAATGAAAATAGAACTTCTTGCTCCGGCAGGAGATACAGTTATCGGGCGCGCTGCATTGGATGCAGGCGCCGATGCTGTTTATATAGGGGGCCCAGCTTTTGGTGCTCGACGCTCCGCAGGTAATTCGATGGAGGATATTGCCTCTTTGGTCGAGTATGCCCATGGTTTTGGGGCTCGGGTCTATTTGGCTATGAATACTATCCTTTTTGATGATGAGTTAGAGGAGGCTCGGAAAGTCGCTGTTCGGGCTTGGGAGATTGGGGTCGATGCTTTGATTGTTCAGGATCTGGCTTATCTTGAGATGGATCTTCCGCCTATTGATCTTCATAGCTCTACTCAGATGTTTAATAAGACCCCTCAGAAGGTGCTTCGTGCTCAGCAGATGGGTTTTTCTCGTGTTGTTCTCGAACGGGCTATGACACTCGATGAAATTCGCTCGGTTCGCTCTTCTGCGACGGTTGAGTTGGAGGCTTTTATCCATGGGGCTATTTGTGTGGGTTATAGCGGTCAGTGCTATTTGTCCGAGGCTCTTTGTTCTCGGGGTGGCAATCGTGGGGGTTGTGCACAGTCTTGTCGTTCTCGATATGATCTTTATGATTTGGAGGGTCGGCTTTTGGAACGTGGAGGGCAGTTGCTTTCGGTGGGCGATATGATGTTGGGTGATCGGATTTCGGATTTAATTGCCTCGGGGGTTTGTTCTTTGAAGATTGAGGGGCGATTGAAGGATCGTAAATATGTGGTCAATAATGTGGCTTATTATGATGATATTCTTAGGGGGCTGGGTGTTGAGCGGGTCTCTCGGGGGCGTTGTGAGCGTAATTTTGCCCCTAATCCTCATAAGAGTTTTTCTCGTGAATCGACGGTTTATTTTTTGGATAATCCTCGTGCTCGGGTTTCTAGTTCGTCGAAATCTTTGGGCGAACGGATTGGTCGTGTTGTTCGGGTTCGGGGCGATCGTTTTGAGGTTGATGGCGATCTGGCTTTGAATAATGGAGATGGTCTGTGTTGGGCTCTCAATAGTGGTGATGTTGTGGGTAGCAATGTCAATTACTGTATGGGGCGTAGCGTTGGGCTCAATGGAATGACACCTTCGGTTGGGGATCTGGTTTATCGCAATTTTGATAAGAAATTTGATCCACGTTCTTCTCGATTTATTGATGTTCGCTTTACTTTTGGTGGTGGTCGTCTGGAGGTGAGTGATGGTGAACATTGCTGTGGGGTTGATCTACCCGAGGGGGGCGAGTTGGCTAAGAATCGAGAGATGATGGGGGCGAATATTATTCGAGCGATGTCTAAGAGTGGCGGAACTATTTTTCGGGTGGTTGATGTTGTTGTTAGTTCAGATCAGCAGTTGATCTTTATGGCTGCCTCTCAGTTGAACTCTTTGCGTGGGGAGTTGTTAGATAAACTTTTGCAGTTGCGTTTGGCGAGTTATTCCCGTCGTGAGCAGAGCTCGTTGCCTTGTGAAGATCTGGCGGTTTCTTCGTTGGATTATCGTGCTAATGTATCTAATTCGATGAGTCGTAAGTACTATATGGATCGAGGGGTTCGCTCTATTTCTGATGCTTTAGAGGTTGGAGGTAGTTTGGTAGATCGGGAGGTTTTGCGTACTCGTTTTTGTTTGCGTCGGGAGTTGGGTTTGTGTCGTGGGGGGAGTGATTCTTCTAGTTTGATTTTGGAGAACAATGGTAAGCGACTTCGGGCGGATTTTGATTGCGAGGTTTGTGAGATGAGTTTGGTTTATTTGGGTTAGCGACAAATTTTTTTAATTTGTTTGTGGCGAAGGAATTTCCGAATTGCGATAGCGAGATTTTTCTGCTGACTATCAGGGGGATCTCTGCACTACTAAAGTAGCACATGACCCAGCAGAGTCCCAGAAAATACCCGAGTGTCCCAGAACAATCAACATCTTCTAGTGCAAAACGCTCCAATTGCGACAGCGAGACTTTTCTGTAAAGAAAAGTCAGCAGGGCGGACGCTCCCAAGGGTGGTCGGAAGATTGAAAAGATTCTACCCTCAAAGATTTGGATTGTTCTCGGACGGCTGTCGGTGTGACACGTGCTATGAAATAGTACGGGGCTCCCGACGGGGGGAGCCGTCCGCCCCGTAGAGATTTCCCTTCTTACAGAAGGCAAATCTCCGCTATCGCAATTGGAATATTTTGCCCCAGAAGAGATTGATTGTTCTGGGACACTCGGGTATTTTCTGGGACTCTGCTGGGTCATGTGCTACTTTAGTAGTGCAGGGCTCCCCTGGGGCGAGAATCAAAATCCTCTAATGTGCCGAAAGCCAATTGTCACCAATCCCCACTTCGACCTCCAAGGGCACAGACAACTCAGCCGATGCAGACATCTGCTCAATCAATAACTCCCTAACCTGATCTAACTCACACTCTGGAACCTCCAATACCACCTCATCATGAACCTGCATCAAAAGAATACTTCGCAAACCTAGCTGCGAAAGCTGCTTTTGTACCCGTGACATGGCTATCTTCATAATATCTGCTCCACTTCCCTGTATTGGTGCATTGACCGCATTGCGCTCTGCAAAAGATCTCGAAATACTATTGCGAGAGTTAATATCCGCCAAGAAACGACGACGACCAAATATAGTCTCTACATACTCACGTTCCCTTGCCTGTGCAATCACTCGATCCATATACTCTTTGACCTGTGGGAAATGGGTGAAATAGCCCTCGATCAACTCTTTTGCCTCTTTGCGTGGAATATCCAGACGCTGTGAAAGCCCAAAAGCCGAAATGCCGTAGATTATACCAAAATTGGCTGTCTTTGCTTTGCGACGTTGATCTCGACTTACTTCACTGGTCTTGACACCATAGATCTTTGCTGCTGTTGCACTGTGTATATCCTCTCCTTTCGAGAAGGCTTCGATCATGTTTTTGTCACCACTTAGGTGTGCCATAATCCTTAGCTCGACTTGTGAATAGTCGGCCGCTACTATCTTCCATCCTTGATTCTTTGGGACAAATGCTTTGCGAATCTCTCGCCCGTTGTCATCACGAATAGGAATGTTTTGCAAATTGGGATTTGTCGAACTCAAACGTCCTGTGGCTGTTACTGCTTGGTTGTATGAGGTGTGAATCTGCCCTGTGGTGGGGTTTATCAATTCGGGAAGAGCATCAATATAGGTCGAAAGCAGTTTTTTGAGCCCACGATATTCCAATATCTTTTCGACTATCGGGTGTTTATCTTTTAGCGACATGAGGGTCTCTTCGTCGGTCTTATATTGCCCTGTTTTTGTCTTTTTGGGCTTGTCCGAGAGCTTCAAAACATCATAGAGCAACTCACCCAATTGCTTTGGGGAGTTAATATTTAGCTCTTTGTTGGTCGAGACCTCCATAATTTGATCTTCGATTTGGGTCAATCTCTCGCTAAGTGTCTGGCGTGTCGACCCTAGAATCTCAAGATCAATATGTACGCCATTAAACTCCATCTGGGTCAGAACACCGATCAGGGGCTCCTCGATGGCCTTATATAACTCTAGGCTATCTACCTCTTTTAGTTTCTTTTGCAATAGGTTGAATAGCTGCAAGGTGATGTCGGCATCCTCACAAGCATATTCGGCAAGTTGCTCTGTGGGCACACGATCCATGGTGATCTGTTTTGCACCCTTGCCAATAAGTGTTTCGATCGGGATAGGATCGTAGTGAAGCAGCGAACGAGCCATCGAGTCCATCGAATGGCGACTCTCGGGGTTCAACAGATAGTGCATAATCATCGTATCGTAGAGGAATCCCTTGACCTCGATCCCTGCAACTTTGAGCACCAGAATATCATATTTTATGTTTTGTCCTATCTTGGTGATCTGCTTGTCGGCAAAAAGCGGAGCAAGTAGTTCGAGATATTCCCTGCGAGATGGAATCCACCACGCACTATGTTCGGCAATCGAGATCGAGAGACCCACCAACTCGGCACGCATAGCCTCAATAGATGTGGTTTCGGTATCAAAACAGAATTGCCCCAGAGAGCGGATCTCCCCGATCAGAGCTTTGAGTTGGTCGGTAGAGTCTACGATCTGGTAGTTATGATCGACCGAAGAGCAAGTGCGATAGACCCCATCGAAAATCGGGGTCTGAGAGCTAATATCTTTTGCCACGGCCAAAATATTTTCAGCGACAGACATGTCCTCACCAAAGAGCGAAAGCTGCTCTGAGACTCCTCCGCTAGTCGAACTTTGTGGCGCAGCAGCGGCAGGTGTTGGCGGCTCGATTGCATCAAAGAGCGATAGCATACCATGAGTAGGTGTTGCAGTTGGAGGTGGAGTAGTTGGAATAACAGGCACCTCGCTCTGCACCACAGGAGCCGCCTCGATACGACCATAGCGTGATTCCAAAGCAAAAAGCATCTGACGGAAACCCTGCTCACGATAATGTGCAGCCAAAGAGACCAAATCAGGATCTCTACGCTCCAAAACCGAAAGATCAACCTCCACTGGAACATCCAAAGAGATAAGTACCAACTCTTTTGCCAACCTGAGCCGATCGACATTCTCGCTGATCGAACTGCGCTGACGAGCCGTCAACTGATCGACATTCGAGATAATATTCTCAATATCGCCCCAACGAGAAACCAAAGAGGTAGCCCCCTTCTCGCCAATGCCCGGAACACCAGGGACATTGTCCGAAGCATCGCCCCAAATAGCCAAAATATCGGCAAACTCCCCAGCCGAACGCAATCCATAACTCTCGCAAAGCGAAGCCGAACTAACAATCTCAGGCTCCGAAGAACCCTTCTTAGATGGCTTATACTGAAAAACATTCTCACGAAGCAACTGACCATAATCCTTGTCGGGAGTGACCATAAAAGTCTGAAGACCCTCGATCTGAGAAGCCTTTGCAGAGAGAGTACCAATAACATCATCGGCCTCGTACCCCGAAACCTCAAAGATAGGAACCCGCATAGAGCGAAGAATATCCTTCAAAATAGGGGTGTTATGAATAATAGCCTCGGGCGTTTCGCTACGATTAGCCTTATACTCAGTGAAAATCTGGTTTCTGAAGCTCCCCCCCTTGGGGTCGAACGCCACACCAAGGTAGTCGGGCTGCTCACGAGAGATAATCTCGCCCAAATAGCGAAGGAATCCAAAAAGTGCCGAAACATTCTCACCACGTGGATTTAGAATCGGGTTGCGGTGGAACGCATAGAACGAACGATATATAATAGCATACGCATCAATCAAAAATAACCTTTTCATACAAATTTAGAGTCTATTGGGTGGTGATTAATTATTGTCTTCTCTTTTCCATTGGGCATACGATCGAGCCGTTTCATAGAGTTTCACCTCACAAAGAGAGACCCCAGCGGGTAGCTGATCGTTGAGTTGCTCGACAATAAAGATAAGAAGGTTCTCGCAGGTGGGTTGATAGTGGGTCAGTTCGATACGTCCCCATTTGCTACGCATCTGCTGCGAAAGAAGCTGATTTTCGGGGTTGTCACGAAGCAAAAGGGTATGGTCGAAGCGATCAACAACAAGGCGATTGACCAGCCCTTTAAGCTCACCAAAGTCCATAACCATCCCCTCTTTGGGGTCAGATTCGCTCTCTAGGGGAACTCCACTAACAGTAATAAACATACGATAGGAGTGCCCATGGATATGGCGACAAGCACCGTCATAGTTTTCGAGAGCATGAGCCATCTCGAAGTCAAATTCTCTGGTTAGTCTTATTATGGTATTTGGTTTCATACGGGGATGTAGTTCTTTCGTGTAAATATAAACGACAAAGATAATGATTTTATAAGACCGTTGCAATTCAAAGATAACTCAATGCTCTGATTTGGGTAGAGTAATTTTCAAATTGCGATAGCGGAGATTTTGCCTTTGTCAGAAGGTAAAATCTCTACGGGGCGGACGGCTCCCCCGTCGGGAGCCCCGTAACCCTGAAGGCTTACGAGGCAAACCCCGACAGCCGTCCGAGAAACGACCATATCTTCTATAGTAATAAACTCCGAATGCGGTAGCGGAGATTTTCCCTCGTGGAAAATCTCTACGGGGCTCCCCCCGTCGGGAGCCCCGTAAACCCGATGGCTTTACGTGTCACACCGACAGCCGTCCGAGAACAATCCATATCTTTACGCATAAATCACAAAGCTTCCAGATTTAGCCTCAATTTTGTCCATTACGCCTAGATTTACATTTGTCTATTACACTGCCAAATAAGCCAAATATATAAAACAAAAAAAAGGATCACTCATGAAGAGCAATCCTTG
The DNA here is from genome assembly GCA_044433565.1 of Rikenellaceae bacterium. Taxonomy (GTDB): domain Bacteria; phylum Bacteroidota; class Bacteroidia; order Bacteroidales; family Rikenellaceae; genus Mucinivorans. The sequence continues at coordinate 12,443 of JAWXTL010000012.1, forward strand.
TTTTTGGTGCGGATGAAGGGACTCGAACCCCCACGCCTCTCAGCACCAGATCCTAAGTCTGGCGTGGCTACCAATTACACCACATCCGCATTCCGTTGGTAAGGTAGTCAGGTGTTATCCTGATTTTACGTGTGCAAAGATACGGCTTTTTTTTATTCCTCCAAAAAAAATGTCAAAAAAAATGAAAAAAAGTGATATTTTTAGCCCAAATGACGCTTTTCTGCTCTTTTTTAACTACCTTTGTGGCTCGAAAAATGAAATATTAAGATAACTCCTAATTTATAAAATGAACGTTACATTTGAACAACAAGCCGACCAATCGGCAATCATCACCGTCGAGGTAGCAGCTGCTGACTATGCTGCTGAAGTTGAAAAAACCCTAAAAGGTTACAAAAAACAAGCCAAAGTTCCAGGTTTCCGCCCAGGTATGGTGCCAATGACAATCATTAACAAAATGTACCGCAAAGGTGCTGTGGCAGAACAAGCCTACAAACAAGCATCACAAAGTGCATTCGAGTATATCAACGAAAATAAAATCGAAACCCTTGGCGATTTGATGCCATCAGATAAACAAGCGGAACTTGATTTTGACAGCCAAGTAGATTTTGAATTCAAATTCGAGATCGGTCTTGCTCCTGAATTTACTATTGCTCTTTCGGCGGATGACTCAGTAGAGAAAATTACTGTTACTCCTACCGCTGAAATGCTAGAGAGCTACACCGAAAACTTCCTACGCAAATATGGTAAGTTGGCAGATGTAGAGGTCGTAGAAAAAGAAGAGGCTCTTAACGTAAACCTTGATAACCCTGATATGAAAATCGAGGATGCTTATGTGGGTCTTATCTCTATGAACGATGATGAGCGTGCTCCATTTATTGGCAAGAAAGTTGGTGACAAAATGCAAGTGAACATCAACGAGCTTTACAAAGATGCTAAACAACGTGCTGCAATCCTTTCGGTTAATGAAGAAGAGCTTGAGGGTGTCAACCCTGAGTTTGAACTAGAGATCATCCAAATTCGTGCATTCAAATCTCCAGAGCTAAACGACGAATTTTTCGCTGAAGCATTCCCAGAAAAAGATATTACAAGCAAGGAGCAATTCGATGCTAAGATGAGTGCCGATATTCAAGTGGAGCTTGACAGCCAAACCGTAATGGGCTTCTATAACACAGTACGTGATATGTTGGTCGAAAAGGTTAATCCTACTCTTCCAGAGGCGTTCCTAAAGAGCTGGTTGTTGCAAATCAACGAAGGTAAATTCACTATGGAGCAAATCGAAGAGGAGTTCCCTCAGTTTGCTTTGATGATGAAATGGGATATTATCAAACGCTACTTCGCAAAAGAGAACAATATCGAGATCAACAACGAAGATATGGAAGCTGAAGCGAAAAACATGGCTCTTCAGCAATTCAAATACTACGGTATGGCAAATCCTGCTGATGATATGTTGGAGAACTTCTCAAAACAAATTCTTAGCAACAAAGAGGAGGCTCGTAAGATCTATGATCGCTTGGGTGATACTAAGATTATCGACCTTGTGGTATCTCAAATCACCGTTAATGACAAGTCAATGAGCGTTGATGAGTATTCAGCAATGATGCAACTATCAAAATAGTCTTAGAGCATCAACTCTAAACCACAAAGCCGAGAGTCATATTTATGATTTTCGGCTTTATTTTTCAAATTTAAATGACTATATTTGCTTTTTGCAATGGTCTTTAATTTATAAATTAGAACATGGATAACCAATTTAAAAAATATGCTCTTAGCAGTGGTATCAGCTCAATGAAGCTCGATAGTTACTCACGCATGAGCAGTGCCCAGATCAATAGTGGGTATATCTCTCCGACGATCATCGAGGAGAGACCTTTGAACGTTGCGGCGATGGATGTTTTCTCTCGCTTGATGATGGATCGCATCTTGTTCTTGGGATGCCCTATCAACGATGAGGTGGCTAATATTATTCAGGCTCAACTGCTTTTCTTGGAGAGTCAGGATCCCTCACGTGATATTATGATGTATATCAATAGCCCAGGTGGGTCGGTTAGTGCTGGTCTGGGGATCTATGATACTATGCAGCTTATCGAATCGGATGTGGCTACTATCTGTACGGGTATGGCGGCTTCGATGGGGGCTGTGCTTTTGGCCGCTGGAGAGAAGGGCAAACGTTCGGCTTTGAAACATTCTCGTATTATGATCCATCAGCCTCTTGGTGCTGCCGAGGGTCAGGCTTCGGATATTTTGATCCGTGCCCAACAGATCGAAAAGGCAAAAACGGAGCTTTATACTATTCTCTCGAACCATACGGGACAGAGTATTGAGAAGATCGAGGCGGATGGAGATCGTGATTTCTGGATGACCTCGACCGAGGGTGTCGAGTATGGTATGATCGACTCGGTGCTCGAAAAACGAAAAGATATTCAAAAGAAGTAAGAGGGAGAGAGATTAGATATGTCGGAAAATAATAAAGATAAAAATATTTGCTGTTCGTTTTGCGGACAGAGTGGTGCTGAGGTTACTATGTTGATCCGTGGGGCGCATGGTAATATCTGTGACGAATGTGCTCGTAGTGCTGCCGAGATGGTCGAGGAGCAATTGGGGTCGGGTTCGGCGGCTGGTGCTACTGGATATAGCCAAAAAGAGGTGCTAGATCAGATCTCTACTCACTTCCAGAATCAGAAGCCCGAGGTTATTCGTGCATTTTTGGATCAGTATGTGATTGGTCAGGATGCTGCCAAGCGTCATATTGCGGTGGCGGTCTATAACCACTATAAGCGTTTGATTCATGAAAATGGATCGAAAGAGGAGCGTGAGAAGGATGAGCAGATCGAACTTGACAAGAGTAATATGCTGATGGTTGGTCAGACGGGTACGGGTAAGACTTTGATTGCACGTACGGTGGCTAAACTCCTTGGTGTACCTTTTGCTATTGCCGATGCTACGGCTCTCACTCAGGCTGGTTATGTGGGCGAGGATGTTGAGAATATCCTCACTCGTCTGCTTCAAGCGGCCGATTATGATGTTAAGGCTGCCGAGCGTGGTATTATATTTATTGATGAGATTT
>JAWXTL010000013.1:0-15394 GCA_044433565.1 Rikenellaceae bacterium
GGGGAGCCGTCCGCCCCGTAGAGATTTCCCTTCTTACCGAAGGTAAATCTCCGCTACCGCATTCTCAATATTATCATTCCCGAAGATATTGATTGTTCTGGGACGCTCGGGTATTTTCTGGGACTCTTGCTGGGTCATGTGCTACTTTAGTAGTACCGCAATTGTAAATTCTTCTCCCCAAAACTAACCACCACCCCACAGCCCAGATATAAAGGAGGGATAATCAATACTTTTTGTACTGATTATCCCTCCTTCTATAAAAATAAAATATCGCCGCCTAGCAACAGTCGACTATTTAGAAAGCATATCAAGTGGAACCATAATATTCATAGTCTTACCCATAACAAATGGCTGAGAAACATAAAAATATCCCTTATAAATATTAGTATCACTCCAAGAATTCTTAACACGATAAAAAGTCTGACCATTCTGAGCCTCAGCAACACCACAAAGAACCATACCATGGTCATCAGTAGAAGTGTAATTATCAAACCACAACTGACGAAGCTCTGGGGTTACATCAATCTCGGTCACTGGCTCTTGAAGATCCGAAATAGTACGAGCGATCTCAGCAGGAGTTAGTGCGCTCCATTTAGCCTTCTCCGAATCGTCCAATTTCTCAAGATTAGTCTCAGGCAAAACAGCAAAACCATCATTATACTTAAAGCCCTTTTCGCTAACATCCGAAGCCCAAAGAACAGCAACACCCGAATTTAAACAACGATCAATCAAAGCCATAAAATCCGCCAAAGGCAAGTTGACAGAAACGCCCCAAGCCCAGTTATCAGGAACCTCAACAGCAAACTCACTACCATAAGGATGATGAGTAAAAGAGGTAACCGAAACATAATCGCTGCCCTTAATACCCAACTCCGAGGCAAAAGATGAAGGAGTGTACTGCTTACCATTATAGACGAAATCCGTAGGCAAAGCACCCAAATAAGCATCCAAAATACCATTCAAACCAGCCTCCCAACCAGTCGAAAGCGTACCATTAGGATTGCGAATAATAGCATCCATATAGCCCTTGATAGCAGCATCAAGCTCACCATGACGATTAATATCTGTGCCATAGTTCAAACCCTCGTAGACCTCCTCGGGCACAATACCATATTTGTCAATCATATTAAACACATCATGAGTAGCACCTCCTGCACTCAGATTGATAGTACCATGCATACGAGCATATTTAACTGCCTTCTCGAAATAGGTGTGACGAACAATCCACATATCCGAAAGATCATGAACGCCTTTACCCTTACGGATCAGTTCGCTCTCGATAAAACCAATGCCCGAATAACTCCAACAAGTACCCGAAGATCCCTGATTCTTAACAGGGCTCTGCTCAATAAGCTTGGTATCAGTAAAGGTATAAGCAGGTTTTTTGTCCTCCTTTGGAGCCTCACCCTTGCGTTGAGCAGAGGCGTCAAGGCTAATAAGTGCAGCCACAAAAGCCGCAATGATAGTTAGTTTTTTCATAAATCCAATTTGGGGTTTTATAATTATAGTATTGTTTTTCAGATCTAAAGTTTAGAAAGCGAATAAGACAAGAAATTATAGAATTTCTCGACACTAGCAATATCAACATTCTCGTCTGGAGAGTGAGGGTAGCGAATAGTAGGACCAACCGAAATCATATCCATACCTTCGTATTTGGCACCAATAATACCACATTCCAAACCAGCATGAATTGCTTTGACCTCTGGAGTTACACCAAACATCTCTTGATAGGTCTCGCCCATCACTTTGAGCAATACAGACTGAGGATTAGGAGCCCAACCATCATAGTCGCCCACCTCTTCGACTTCGGCCTTGGCTAGTTCCCAAACCGAACGGATCATAGCATTAAGCTCGATCTTACCATAGTTGACCATACAACGGCTCATAAACAATATTTCGAGTTTGCCATCGGCAATACCCACACGAGCCATATTGGTCGAAGTCTCGACCATACCAGGCATAGCATCACTCATACGTATAATACCATTTGGTGTTGCAGTGATAGCAGCAATTATTTTCGCCTGAATTTTTGGAGCGATAATTTTTGCAGGTTTAGCCGTAGGGTTCACCTCAAGAGTGATACCATCCTCTTGCGCTGCATTTTCATGCGCCATTTTGGCTTGGAAAATAGCTGCCGCCTCGATTAGTTTCTCTCTATTCTCTTTTGGCACAACCACCACCGCCACTGCCTCACGAGGAATAGCATTACGAAGGTTACCACCATCGAACGAAGACAATTTAAGATCTAGTGCCGCAGCTTGTTCACGGATAAAGCGGTTAAGCATTTTATTAGCATTAGCACGTTGCAGGATAATCTGGATACCCGAGTGACCACCTTTAAGACCTTTCAAGTGAAGCTCAAACGCTTCGTGATCAGAAGGAGTAGATTTCTGACGATATTCCATACGCACTGTATTGTTCACAGCACCTGCACAGCCCACATATAGCTCACCTTCGTCTTCTGAATCGAGGTTAATAAGCAATTTCCCTTTGATAATATCACTCGATAGACCATTAGCTCCCGTAAGCCCCGACTCTTCGTCGATAGTAAACAGGCACTCTAGCGGTGGATGAGATAGCTCCTTAGACTCTAGGATTGCCATCATAGCTGCCACACCAATACCATTGTCAGCCCCCAGTGTAGTACCATTGGCCGTAACAAAATCACCCTCGATAATAGCCTCGATAGGATCTTTTGTAAAGTCGAACTCTTTGTCCGAGTTTTTCTGAGGCACCATATCGACGTGAGCCTGAAGCACAACGATCGGAGAATTTTCTTTACCTTCTGTTGCAGGTTTGCAGACTACAAGGTTGCCTGTTAGGTCTCGTCTGTGTTCGAGAGAGTGTTTGTTGGCAAATTCTATGATGTGACCAATTATCGCATCTTCGTGTTTACTTGGGTGGGGTATTGCACATAGGTTAGCAAAGTTTTCCCATAGTGATTTTGGTTGTAGTTCTGTAATCTTCATTTTAATAAAAGGTTAATTTTACGTGAAGTACAAATGTACAAAAAAAATCTGAACCTTGTATATTAATTTTCACCTTCTGCGCATTGATAGGGCTTATGAAGGTTTGTGATTGGGGTGTTGGTATTTTTCTTTTTGTTAATTCGGGATAAAAGGGGTACTTTTGTGGCAAAATTTACAATTTAAAAGAAAATAGAAGTTACTATGAGTGAAATTACTAATTGTCCGCAATGTAGCGGAGAGAATACATATTTTGATGGTTCCATGAATGTTTGTCCTGAGTGTTTCCATGAGTGGGCGGACGGTGCTGATTCGGCTTCGATTGACTCTACTCCACGTGATAGCAATGGTGCGGAGTTAATCACGGGCGATGCTGTTGTTGTTATCAAGGATTTGAAGGTTCGTGGATCATCTATGGTTATTAAGCGTGGGACTAAGGTTAAGAGTATTCGTTTGACTGATGATCCGGAGCATGTGGATTGTAAGATTGAGGGTAGCAGTATTGTTTTGAAGACTTGCTTCCTTCGCAAGTAGCACATGACCCAGCAAGAGTCCCAGAAAATACCCGAGCGTCCCAGAACAATCAACATCTTCTAGGGCAAAATGGCTCAATTGCGATAGCGGATTTTTCGCTAGAAAAATCTACGGGGCGGACGGCTCCCCCGTCGGAAGCCCCGTACTATTTCATAGCACGGGACACACCAACAGCCGTCCGAGAACATACCATATCTTCGCAACCATTCAGCAAAAACCAAACAGCCACGAAGATATAAAAATTAGCTCATCAAAGAGCCTAAATAAAAAACCCTACAACATAGAGTCAACCTCATCAGACAACTCTGCCCCAGAACTACTCAACTGCTCACGAACCAAACGCAAAGCATCATCATTCCCCTTCGCATAATCATAAGCGACAGTAACACGAACCTCAACAGTATTATTAGGCAAAGTACGTGAGATCTCAACAACAGGCAAAGTACGACCCAAATTCTGCAAAATCTTCTGCTTAGAAGAAGAAACAATAGAACTAATAGACACTGCGCTACCACCCACAAGCTCATTAGAATTTTCTAGCTTAATAACCTCGCCAACCTGAGTGGCAACCTGTCCCGCCAAATCAGACTTTGCCAAAGCAGTAGCCTGCATCTTAGCAGCACTATAATTGCCACCAATAGCCGTCTGGGTCGAAACATAATAAACAGGGTAACCATCTTTATCTACATCATACTGATACTTCCAAGCCTGATCTATCTGCTTAGACAATGGGATAGCACCCACAGCAGCAGTAAATCCTGCCTTCTCCAAAGCCTTTGTCTCTTTCTTTGCATCACGAGTGGCATTGTCTTTAATCTTCGACGTAAGAGCTTTATCTTTCTTTGCAGCAGCTTTGGCTTCTTGACGCAACTCTTTATTGGTTTGAGCATGGCTCATAGGAAGAGAAAAAGCAAAGAACGACACGCATACCAATAATAAAATCTGTTTTTTCATGACTGTAATGTTTTGTTTTTTTATTGTTATTAATCTCAATCAACCCTACGCATTAGTAAGACAACTGATATTTGATTACTAGAGGAATAGTTTGCGAAAGCCCCGTATCGCAATTAACCAAACTAAGTGAGCCTTTGACAAAAGACAAATGGTTCAAAAGCGAAGATACCGTCTGCTCCTTCAAAGAGTATTTACCCTCGGAGCTAATCTGAATATTGTTAATACCACTCTCTAAGGTAATATTTAGAGCCGACTCACGAATCATCTGAGAAAGCTCGCCAACCTCTAAAGTAATAGCATCGACAACGACCCCAACCTGCGAACGATTATCCAACTGGAACTCAACGTTAGCCCCACCATAAGTACCCTCAGAAGAGTCCAGATCCACAAGAGCCACAACCATAGCTCCAGTAACCGAAACATCCAAAGGAGAGTTGGTCATAACGGGATAAAACTGCTTCTTCAAAGAGGTATAAGGGAAACGATAACTAACCTCAATCCAATTCGACTCACCATCAATACATCCACCATTATCATAACTCACAAGAGTCATATTATCTGGCGCCGAACTACTCATAACATTCAAAGCGCAATTATAACGGAAAGTAGGCTTAACCGCCGAAGAGATAGCACGTCCCGAAAGCATCAAAGAGTAGGTCATACTACCCGGTTTGCTTTCGACCAACTCCAAAGAGATATTAGAGTACTGTTTCTTGAAAGCATCATAGGTTTGTTGGGTCTTCGACAAACGAACATCATCAAAAAAGTAATCCAACAAAGGCAAAAGCTTATCCATAGCACGGTCAATATCCTCGGTCGAGGTAATATTCCCCAGCAATGAGATCTGATCGTTGAGCACCTGCTCCATCTCCTTGTCTTGAGCATTGAACTTTGCGATCAAAACCTGAAGTTCGGCATCACTAAAAGGATACAAAACAGAATAGGAGTAACTAGTAACACCTGTTGTTTTGTTGAGAGTCTTCTGATAGTAAAAATCTGTGGCCTTGCTCAACGAAATACCATTGAGATAAGGAACAACAGCCGAGCGAGTCTCGAACTTAGCAATAAACTCTTCGTTAAATTCCTCTATCTCGTTTTGGTTGGTTATCTGCTGAGTCTCTTGCGAGGTCGACATCTTAACATTTTCGGCAACAGCACTAATTATCTGACGTTTAATATCATCCAAACACATTGCCTTAGCACCCTCAAGCGAGGCATCGACATTCGACGAGACAAAATAGCCATTACCCGTCGAGACCAACCAAGCGGGAGCTTTACGTGAGCTACTCTCCAGAACCTTCACCTTCTGTGCACTAACCACCAAAGGCAACAGAGCAACAAGCAGAAGAACTGCCTTCTTAATAATATTATTTCTTACCATGATTGTTCACCTTGTTAATTGTTATTTATTGAGTTGAGTTCTCAACCACTTGATACTCATATCTGTCACCTTGATCGAACTATCGACCGTATCATGAGCACCAATCATTCCCGACAATTTGAGGTTTGAAGAAGGCACTCGCTCAAAGGTCAATGTCACCTTGCGTGGCATATCTGGCTGAAGCTCAAAGGTTCTCTCAGAAATGCTTTTGCAGTAGAAAGTATCTCCGTCATCATTATGCAAGAAGGTACGATTATTAGTCATCGACATCCAAAAAGTATTAGGCAACTCCGAAGTATTGCGCACCAAGATAACCATCTCGACAGTATTATCTGCTGCATTGCCTTTACAAGACACTAAAGTCACCTCGAAATTCTTGAAATCAGACAATAGCACACCCCCAGAAGATGTATCATTGGTTTTGGTCTGATTACTAGCAGCCGAAATCAAAGTAGCAACAACGCCTTGCGCCTCGGCATTAGGCTCTGGTTGCGAATCTTGCGGCTCATCATAGTAGTTATCCTCGTCACCCACGGGTTGCTCAATCCCAAGATAAGAGGCTACCTCAGAGAGCAACTTCGATACAGTACCATCGCAATCACTACCAGGAGTAACACCCATTAGAATATCACGAGCCTCGGTATATTCGCCCATAGTGATATGACGTTGAGCCATCGAAACAGCAACATAGCACTCCTTATCTTCGACCATCTTATACAAAGCCTGAATAGCATCCGAACTCTGCTCATAAGAAGGAACACAAGTGGGGATCGACTCCAAAAACATAATAGCCTCGTCATATTTCTTAGCCGAAATCAAAGTCTCTGCCTTGCGAATAATAGTAGGCATATTAGATGAATAATAACTAGTTATCTGCGAAACAGCCGTATTAATAAACTTAGTAAAGCGAGGATCGGTAGGCTTCAAAGAGCTGACAACAGAACTCATAGCCTGATCCAAAGAGTTGCCATTACCCTTAACCTCGACAGTCACCGAGCCATAAACACTCTCATCGACCGAGTTAGATGCAATCAAAGTCACCTCAGCCAAAACAGTGCTAACAGGACGAATCCCCGAATTGACCGACTCCTCGGAAATAACATCAATATAAGGAGTGACAATAAAAGCGTTATAGAGCGTTGTGGTAGCAACCTTATTACGAGTAATAATCTGATCGACCTTCAACTTGAGAGACGATCGAACCTGATCGCTCAAATCACCCGAAGTATCCTCTAGGCTAGAAGAAAAACCTACACAATTGCTAGTGGTGGTCTGAGCCAACAATCCCGTTACGCCCAAAACCATTATTGATATAGAAACTATAATCTTTTTCATGACATTACAACATTAAAGTATAAATAATCGAATTTCCATCAATCAAGCGACGAGTGATAGAGACTCCATTTTGGCGAAGCTGCTGACGTAGAGATAGCTCAAAGTCATTAACATCCGAAAACTCACCACCTTCGTCCTGTGTGGTAATATAGATCTGATCATAGATCACAAGTGATGATGTTTGGGTAGCTGTACGGTATCTGCGATCTTTACAATTGTCTCTGATCCACAATCGAGTAATATCGCCAACAGTCAACATATCCGACCCAACTTCGGTATTGAAATCGGCCGACGACGAAGGATCCAACTCCAAGCGAATCGAGATGCCCTGACCACGTGATAGGTTACGAGCAAACGAAGTGGAGATCTGCTTCATAAACGCAGGAACAATAGATTGAGCCAACAGAGCACTCAGATAAGAGACCGAAGCATTCTTGAAATAGGCCGAAGCTTCAGAAAGTGAAGCAATAGTGGCTTTGGTTGCAGCATCGGTGGCCGTCAAAAACAGCTCGACCGAAGTACCATTCTGGTTTACATTAGACTTAATATCCAAATAGACCACAACATCCACACCTTTACTAGCCTCCGAGAGGATCTTATCGTCCGAAGACATAGTGCTAGAGAGAGCACCCATAAGCACCAAACCATTATAAACCTCATCGAAGTTTTTGGTCTCAACACCCTCATTCAAGAATGCCTCAGCCAATTTAGTGGTGGTCGACCGATACTCGGGATTAGAATCCAAAACTTCTTTGATGGTCTGAGATGGAGTTGTGCGAGGAACGATCATAATCGTTGGCATAATCATATTGGTATTGGTCTCGGCAAGTGAAACCATATCATCGGGTTTGGCGATAATATTATTCGAGGTAAGATCTCGGATCAAAGATTCGTTATAAAGCTCAAAGGTGACATTGACTTGATAAAGCTTATCGACAGTTTTCTGGGCTTTTGAATCAGGGAAGCTCTGACCAATAAAGACACTATAACGATTGTTGACTATATCATCTATATAGTTTGCCACTCGTGCATCATTTTGTCGTGAAGCATCAACAAGTGGCATATCGTTATTCAGACCAACAATACCTTTGGTCAGATAGGTGTAGAATGCCGAACGAATAGCAGCAATCTCTGCATACTTTTTCTTCTCGTGCAAACCCGAAGATCTGATATTTACGATCTTGTCGTTGCTCGAAACAACTGTGGCATCACTAGTGAAACCTTTTTCCTGAGCATATCCCACTAGAGATAGGCTCAATGCAATTAGTGTTAATAGTCTTCGTTTCATTGGTTTATATTTGACAATTAAACAATTTTCAATCAATCCATGCCGTCTCCATCTTTTGACAAAGCAACGACCGATCAATTGTTTGAGGTATCATACTTGACAACAGAGGTTTAGAACAATGAGAAGGTTGTTCGTTGACTTCCAGAGACAATCTCCAAGACGACTCTTTCGGGGTCATTAGAGGCTTGAAGGATCAACTCTCCGCAGGTATTACCCGAAACTTTACATAGTGTCACTTCGGCACCTTGCACATCTTGAGCTACGAGTTTACCCACTTCGGTGCGAGCAACATTTCCTGCCACATTTTTCACCTGATAGACCGTAAATAGCTGTCCGCTCTTTATTCCAGAGCTAGAACCCACATTAATATATACTGTACGGGCACGATTTTTCTTCACCTCTTCGACCTGTATAATACTTGTACTTACTTTGAAGTGTTCATTGATAAGCGATCTTACCGCTCCAGAGACATTACCAATAGTGGCGGCAATAGCTTGATCTGAGGTCGAACCTGTCTCAGCATAGATTCCCGAATAACGAATCTCTTTGGCTGCCACGCTATTTCCGGTACTAAGGTCGACCATATTGAGCGAAATATTAACAATACCGGTATAATAGACCTTACCCTCACTAGTTTTATCCTTATCTGAGCCCACATTGACAACGCTACCCGTGATAAGGTAGTTACCACCAGCCTCGACCATCGCATCACGGCGAATATTATCGAGCGTAGGCAACACCTCGGCCGAAGCCACATCAGCCGACAGAGCCAAGGCACGTTCGTTGGCAGCATCAATCACCTTGCATCGACCACTAGAGGTAAAGGCACTAAGAACAGCCGAACGAAGCATATCTTTATATTTGGAATTGACTCCTGATGCACGATTGAAATAGTCAACCACAACAGTTATTTGAGGTGGTTGTTCTGCACGAAGGGTTGCTATCGAAAAGAAAATTGATAGAAAAAGGATTATTTTCTTCATAGTATTTAGATGTTTTTAAGATAATTAATCAAGCCGGAGCAGAGCTACAATCAACCCACGATCCGACACATACTTTTATTCATTTACCAATAACAAAGGTATGGTTTTTTATCTGAGAAAACAAACTCTAAATTCTATTATTTATCTTTTTTTACACTAAATATCAAGAAAATAGCCTATAAAGAACCTCTACAAAACATCCTCTTTGCTTTGGTCAATGAGAATCACTGGACTAAAGTTTTTAGTTCGAGGAATTTTCAATTGCGATAGCGAGACTTTTCTGTAAAGAAAAGTCAGCAGGGCGGACGCTCCCCCACGGGAGCCCTGCACTTCTATCGAAGCACAGGTCGCCCGAGCGTCCGAGAACATTCCATTTATTCGGGGTTGATAATATTCCGAATTGCGACAGCGGAGATTTGCCTTCACCAGAAGGGAAAATCTCTACGGGGCGGACGGCTCCCCCCGTCGGGAGCCCCGTACTATTTCATAGCACGTGTCACACCGACAGCCGTCCGAAAACATTCCATATCTTTAACCTTCCGATCACCCATCAAAACAGAGCCACCCAACACTGGTACACTATTTGCAACAAATACAACCAAAAAAATAGAGAACCATAAAGACCCCAAAAACAAAATGAAAATCACCAATACCATACTGGTCGCATTGCCAATTATTCTATACTCTTCGTGCAGTAGCAATCACAAGCAAGAACAGATGCCACCGCTGAGAGTCGAAGTGAGCAAAGCAACACGCACCCCCATAAGCGATCAGATAACCACAGCAACCCAAATCGAAAGCCTCTACCATGTAATCATTCAGCCACGAGTAGATGGCTTCCTAGAGTCGATAAACTACGACGAGGGTATGCCCGTCAAAAAAGGAGACCTGCTCTTTAGGATCGAACCTGGATCATTCGCCACAGCACTCTACTCCGCCAAAGCCGACCTAGAATCGGCACTAGCCAGAGAACTAGCAGCCAAAAACGACTTCGATCGTGCACTACCACTATCGAAAATAAACGCCATAAGTCAAAGCGATCTTGACCAATACACAGCAACTTATCGAGCCGCCAAAGCCGCCAGTGAAGTGGCAAGACAAAATATCGAAAGTGCACAACTAAACATAGACTACACCCAGATCTACGCTCCGATTGCAGGTCTAATAGCCAAAACCAACGCCAACCAAGGAGATTACGTAGGCCCTTCGACCAAGCTCTCCGACCTAACGACCATCTCCTATACCGACACTATAATGGTCAATATAGCAATCCCAACCTCGAAATATCTGAGTCACATCCCCGACCACGAGCAAGGGACATACGACAACCGAAATCTACTATCGAACATCCGCCTAACACTAGCCGACAGCACCATCTATCCACACCAAGGCGAATACCACTACACCAAAAAGAACACCCCAAAAAATTCATCGACAATAGTAATAGTCGCCAAATTCCCAAACCCTCAACTGAGACTAAAAGAGGGAATGTTCGCCAAAGTAACAGCCAATATAGGCGAGGAGCAGGAGAAAATCTTAGTGCCACAAAGTGCCATAAGCCAAGTGCAAGGGGTCAATTCACTATGGATGGTCACCCCCGATAGCACAGCTCGATTCCAAAAGGTAACCCTAGGCGAAACCCAAGGCGACCAATGGATCATAGAGCAGGGCATAGAACCCAACCAAATGGTCATAAGCTCGGGAGCAATCAAAATGCACAACGGGGCAAAAGTAATTCCAGAAGTCAAACCCTAACCCAGTAAACAAACACATAGAACCATGGGGAATTTTTTTATACGACGACCAATCTTTGCAATCTCACTTGCCATCACCTTCGTAATGTTGGGGGTAATATCAATTGCAAATCTCTCGATCGAGCAATATCCAGACATCACACCACCAGTGGTGCAAGTCACCGCCATCTATGATGGTGCAGATGCCCAAACCGTAAATAATACAGTTGCCACACCAATCGGGCAGAGCATAATGGGTGTGAGCAATCTGCTCTATATGCAAACCACAAGTGGCAATGATGGTTCGATGAACCTTCAAGCTACATTCGATATAGGGACAAATGCCGATATGGCAACGATTCTTACGCTCAACAACCTTTCGAGTGCCACCTCGACACTTCCCGAAGCGGTCATCGAGCAGGGCGTAAATACCCAAAAGACAATGCCCAATTTCTTGATGGTCTATTCGCTGCATAGCGATGGGCGGTATGATGAGTCATTTTTGACCAACTACGCATATATCAACCTGCAAAACGAGCTACTCAAGATCAACGGTGTAAGCAAGGTCGATATAATGGGTGCAGGAGAATATGCCATGCGAATTTGGGTCGACCCGCTGATGATGAGCTACTACAATATAACGCTCCAGCAGATCGAAGAGGCAATCAACATCCAAGCGGGGGTCTACCCAACAGGAAAACTAGGAGCCGAGCCTCAAAAGAGAGCCACCACATTTACCTATACGCTAACTCTTCCCCCACAATTTTCGACCCCCGAAGAGTTCTCGAAGATAATCCTCAGAATGGGAGAAGATGGTCAGATAATACGCCTTGGAGATCTAGCAACAATCAACCTTGGATCACAAAGCTACGATGTGGTATCGACATTCGACGACCTACCCTCGGCAATGATAATGATCTATCAAACGCCCCAAAGCAATGCACTAGAGGTGGGGGCAAAGATCGAAGCACTAATCGCAGAGCTATCACAGCGAATGCCCGATGGACTAACCTGCACCCCAATCGTAAACACCACAACAAGCGTCAAGGCAGGGATCACAGATATATTCCGCACCCTGATTATAGCCCTTGGACTAGTGATACTAATAATCTACCTCTTCTTACAGAACATAAGAGCCACAATCATACCGTTAATTGCCATCCCCGTATCACTGATCGGAGCATTCATCTTGTTCCCATGGCTAGGGTTCACAATCAACATAATCTCACTGCTGGGATTGGTACTTGCCATAGGATTGGTGGTCGACGATGCAATAGTGGTGGTCGAGGCGGTACAAGTGAACATCTCCAAAGGGATGAGCAGCCAAAAAGCAGCAACACAGGCAATGAAAAGCGTCAGCTCACCAATCATAGCCACCACCATAGTACTCCTAGCGGTATTTATCCCCGTATCGTTTATCCCTGGAGTTTCGGGGCTACTATTCCAGCAATTTGCAGCCATCATCTCGCTCTCGGTAGTAATCTCGGCAATCAATGCCCTAACACTATCACCTGCCCTAGCATCAATAATGCTCAAAAAAGAGAAGCCAACCCGAAATAGGTTCTTCAGAGCACTAGATCGCCAAGGGCAAAAGCTAATGCAAAGCTACACCCAAAAGACCCAAATACTATTCGCCCACCTAGCCAGAACATCCATTTTCCTAGCAGTAGTAATAGTCCTTATAGCCCTACTGTGGAGCAAGATTCCCAAAGGATTCCTGCCCGAGGAGGATCAAGGATACCTAATGGTTATGGTCGAAACACCCGAAAGCTCGGCACTCGAAACAACCAACAAAACCCTAAAGATGGTCGATGAGATTGTCTCTATGCTCCCCGAAGTAGAACTAACATCCTATGCCGCCGGTTATAATATGTTGGCAAGTGTGGCAGCCACAAATGCAGGGATAATCTTTGTCAAACTCAAAGACTACTCCCAAAGAAAACTATCGACCGCCCAAATAGCCATGCAACTAAACCAAGAGCTCTATGTGGGAGTGAGTAGTGCCCAATGCTATGCCTTTATCCCACCAGCAATCCCCGGTCTAGGACTTAGCTCGGGGGTAACACTCCAAGTGCAAGACCTCGAAGGCAAAGGAGGTAACTACCTCTACCAAAACACCCTGCATCTGATGCAGTGCCTAGAGAAAAACAAACTCATAGAGAAAGTCACAACCCAATATAACCAAGGAATCCCACAGCGTGAGATCAAAATCAACACCGATCACGCCCTCTCACTAGGGATCGACCTAGACGAACTATACACCATGCTAGGTACGATGTTCGGAGGAACATATATCAACAACTTCAACCGTTTCGGGCAACTCTACCAAACCTATATCCAAGCAGCGCCAGAGTTCCGTCGAGACAAAAGCTCCTTCGGGAGTTTCTATATCAACAACAGCCAAGGAGAACCAATACCCATAAGCAGCTTTATCGAGATCAAAGATACCACCACTGTCGAATATATCTCACAATACAATCTATATCGTTCGATCGGTCTAACCGTTGACCCCGCAGCCAACGCCTCGACCACCCAAGTGATGAACGCCATAGAGCAGATAGCCAACGATTCGCTACCTCTGGATATAGGCTTCCAATGGAGCGGAGTTTCATACCAACAAAGCCAAGAGTCCAAGAACGGAAACTTGATCTACGCTCTAATCATAGCCTTCGTATTTGTGGTACTGGCCGCCCTCTACAACTCATGGTCACTACCTCTGTCGATTCTTATGGCACTCCCTCTGGCAATCCTAGGAGCACTACTATTTATAGGCATCGCCCACCTGATAGATCCACAATATGTCAACGACACCTATATGCAGATCTCGCTATTTATGCTAATAGCTCTCTCGGCAAAAAACGCTATTCTGGTGGTCGAATATGCCGATCGTAAATTCTTCGAGGAGAAGCAGAGCCTAAAAGAGTCGGCGATCGAAGCCGCAAAACTAAGAGTCCGACCAATTCTGATGACCGCCTTCGCATTTATCCTTGGGGTCATGCCACTGGTCTTTGCCAGTGGGGTCTATGCCACAGCCCGAAGCGTAATAGGAGTGGCACTAGTTGGAGGTATGGTGGTGGCAACCCTAGTGGGAATATTCCTCTACCCCACCCTCTACTACCTAATCGGCAAAATATCAAAACTTGAACACAAACGAGAAAAACTAGAGTCGCAGCAATGAAACAAATCCTAACCTTTTCGCTAATACTATTGTGCTGTCAATGTTCGCCCAAGTTGCAACCCATCACAGTTCAGACTCCCGACAAATATCGTTTTGCTCCCGAGGCAGCAACACCGGAGCGTGGCATTAATCTGGGCTGGTGGCAGAGTTTCGACGACCCCACACTCGATGAGCTGATCTTGATTGCCTTGGAGCGTAATCAAGATCTGGAGATGGCAGCCAACAATATCGAGATCTCTCGAATGAATAGAGCCACGGTCAAAGCCGCCTATCTTCCCTCTTTGTCGTTTGAGGTCGAGACCGAGCAGACAAGAATCGAGCAAACCACCACCCAATACTACTATGTCGAACCCACGATCAGTTGGGAAATATCGCTATTTGGGGCACTCAAAAACAGCAACCGAGCAGCCCGAGCCGAACTCCTAGCCAAAGAGTGGGCATATCGTGCCCTTGAACTTTCGCTCTGCTCAGAGGTGGCAACCACCTATTTCACCCTCAGAGAATATCAGAGCATCTATGCTATGGTAAGCGAGAGCTATTCTCTGCGCAGGGAGTCGGCACAGCTAATAGATTCGATGTTCCACTACGGGATGTCCGACGAGATTGCCCTCTCTCAGGCACGAAGCCTAGAGATGACCGCACGATCCGATATGAGTCTCTATGAACGAGCTATCTTGCAAACCTGCCTATCACTAGATCTCTTGCTAGGAGGCAATCAGCTCTCGATGATCGAGAATATCCAACCCACACGAGCAGAGCACCCCACACAAGAGATTCCCGTGGGGCTACCTTCGTCACTTTTGGAGCGCAGACCCGATGTCATAGAGAGTTACTACGCACTAGAGAGTGCAGCAGCGAACGTAGGGGTAAAACACGCTGCAAGATTTCCATCCATATCGCTAACAGGAGGGGCTGGGTTACTATCAACATCACTAAGTGGATTGACCAGCGGAAATCCCTTGGGGTGGGATGCCACAGCCACACTAACCCAACCAATCTTTAGCTTCAAAAAACTCAAAAGAGCAGAAGAGATTGCCATCGC
>JAWXTL010000014.1:0-14268 GCA_044433565.1 Rikenellaceae bacterium
ATCGTAAGCCTCTGGTGAGAAGACTACTACGAGGTTCATAGAAGCATGGAAGAGCAAGAAAAGGATCAGAAACAATCCCGTCACACTCATAATAAGCTTCCTTCCGATTGTGTTTGAGAAGAAATTACCCATTTTGTTTATAAGTTATTAATTTGTAGTTGTTTGTCTTTTACTGTTTTTCAGATAACAAAACAAAGGTAACAATTTTTTTTCGATATGCCTCATATATCGTTTTTTTATTTGGTTTTATTGCATTGCACCGAGGATTTATCTTTCTCACCAGAAGCCGCTTTGAATGGCTATGTGATCGGGCTATAATCTATCTATGATCTGCGTGAAGCTCGAAATGGTGTCGTTGGCCGAAATTGCCTCTCGAAGTGACTCCAAAGAGTATGCCGAAAGGGTGATTGAATCGCTCAATCGGTAATCGTCTTTTTTGGTGATCCAGCTCGAATCTCCCTCGTATTGATGATTGATCCCCGTAAAGATATTTCCCTGCGAGAGATTGCGCTGAGGACGTGCCTTATTTGGGATATAATCCGACATATAAGGATAGACCGAATCATAAGGATACTGGTCGTAGGCAACCTCTTTGAGGCGAACCTCGAAAATACCATCAGTAGCAATCAACCCACTAGACCAATTCTCCAAACGGTTGTCGACATAGATTCCGCATGGGGTATTGATAAAGAGGTTATTGGTATAGGTATTGTCTGATCCGCCACCCAGAAGCACCGAACGATGTCCTGTGGAGTAGAAAATATTGCTATCGACAATAATACCACAAGCCCCATCATCACAATAGACAGCACTAGTACCAAACGAGCCAATAGGGATATTAGCAAACAGATTACCTCTGATAACTGTACCACACTCCGAAGGGTTGCGGCCATAATAGAACGCTCCTTGGTCGTCGGCCTCAAGGCATATATCATGCAGGTAGTTATTCTCCACAAGGTGATTATTGCCGTGCATAAGTATTGCCATACTAGAGCAATTATAAAGCTCACAACCAATAATCTTATTGCCCACACCCATAAGGTCTATATGAGGTCGATAGGACTTCTCGATACGATTGTTATCATGGAAAGTAGACCCAATCACTTGGTTATTGCCCTCTTCGAGCGTAAGGCGATCGCCACCCCCAAGCGATACAGCTCCCGTACCTAGGTTATAGAACGTGCAATCTTCGATCGTATTATTACGTCCCGCTTGGCGGTTGAAAGTGTTGTTACTATAAATATGTTGAGAGAGGTTTCCCACCATACCTCGCACCGATTCGCCTGTTCCCTCGTGCAAGAAATCTTTGAAAGGAGAGATCCCCAATCCAACGATCACCGCAAGTGATCCACTATTGCTAAATTCGCAGTTGCGGATGGTACAATTTTGTGTTTCGACCATCGAGATAAAGGCGGCACGTGAATGCTCGAAAGTGATACCCTCGAACACCACATTTTGAGCCTGATACACATCGAACATCACCTGATCGAGCTGCGAGAGCACCAAAGAGGTAATCTGATCATGCTGGGGGATAAAATATACTGCAAGGTTCGGGCGATCCACAAAGTATTCGCCCTTTTGGTCTACCTCCTCACGTATATTATAGAAGTAGTAGCGTTGCCAAGGCGAACCCGAGGCAAACGAATAGAGAGTAGGCCCATCGGTTGTGATCTCTTGACGCTCTTTATCGAGGCTTTTGATACGCAGAGCATCATCGGCAAAGCCATAATGGAAATAGCCCGAGATCCACATATCGTCGTTGAACTCCCAAGACGAAATTCGGGTAGAGTCATATTTGAACACCCCATCTCGTTTCGAGAAGTCGCCCTGACGAGGATTTGACCCTGCATCGAGAACCTTGCCCAGTGGAATCATCCCCTCATTAGGCCAACGAGAGAGGTGCATAGGCTCACCATTGACAAAAAGCTCGACCCAAGTATTAAGAAATGGACGTGAGAATCCCGTATTATGCAACTCACCCAGATACACCCCTTGAACAGCAGAGAGATCCAATTTATGAGTCACACCATCTGCCTGAAGCTGAGTCTCAACGGGCAAAGAGCGTCCGCCCGAAAAGACAACCCGCTGATTCGGTTGGGACTTTAGAGTCACATTCGAGAACCGTTCATCAAAAAGAAATCCCCGATCAAAGTAATAAGTTCCCGCCGAGAAAATCAACTCGACACAATGGTCGCTTTTCTTCTCACTCATCTGCTCATAGGCTTGAGAGAGGTTCTGATAAGGATGGTCGGCACTGCCATTTTGGGTTGAACTAGTAGTATTTGCATCCAAAAAGATCGTGCTCTGATTAGAGCACGACCAAAGAGCAAAAACCACCACTGAAAGGGATAGTAGTTTTTTCATAAAATTTTTTATTTGAGGTTAGTTATTGTGTATCAAAAGCCCAAGTGCCCTAAAGTTCCACAGGGATCAAAAGACCCAACGAAGCCGAATCGTCCCAAAGCCAAGAGTAAGAGCCGCTAATTTTGAGAACCTCCATCGTATAGTCGCCACTGCTCACCCCCGAAACACCCTCGCAACTCAAAACAACCTCGACCACCGAGCCCTCTGTCGAAGCCGAGCCACTCAAAGCAACATGGAAATATTGACTCTGATCGTCGGTCTGAACCCGATAGATCAGCCCCGAAGAGTGAGTCACGCTCTGGTGAACCGCCTCATCAAAAAGGAAAATCGAAGTCTCCTGATCGTAGATTCCAATTTCGCTCTCGGAGGTAAAATTACCCCCAACCGTACCAAGAGTCAAACCCTCATTACAAGAAGAGAGGATCAACGAAAGAAAAGCCACTAGGGCAAAATATTTTATATGTTTCATATTCTTATGTTTTTTTTGGATTTTTAGTTATTCAACAAAGCCCAGCTTATTCGACCGTAACTTTACGTGTGATAGTCTCATAGCTACCATCACTATAATTGAGAGTCAACACAATAGTATTGACCCCCGACGAAAGAGTCACATAACCTGCATAGAAGCTATCGGTCTCGATAGCTGACCCATTAAGGAAAAGAGCAACACTCTCGGGCATCTGAGTAGCATTAGTATAAGTAACATAGTAAGTATTGCTACCAAAATCTGTCAACGACATAGCCGAGAAAGGAGCCGTAGTAGCCAAAGTCGCAATTGTGCCCGTGAGAGGATCACTCTCCAACTCATCATAAATAGCATAGACCGAAATAATATAAGAAGCACCAGCGGTCAAGTCGCTAACCATACAAGTATTAGATGAGGTCTCAATAACCTGAGAGTCCGACGCATCCGAACTGTTGGTAATCACCACACGCCAATCCTCGATATTCAAATCCGAACTATCCCAGATCAAACTAAACCACTGCTGCCCTACGCCCGAGATCAAAACACTAGGAGAGTCAAGTTTATTTTCGGATTTGTCGACCGCAAAGCCACAGCAGATATTAACATCAATATCATAATCATTGCTCAGTGATACCCACGAATTATTAATCATAACCAAATCGCCATAACCAGCCACAGCAGGGCCACTATCGGTAGCAGCAATAAGTCCACTAGCCGAAGAGGCAAAGGTATATTCAACCTCAACAGAGCTGCCCTCGCCCAAAACCAAATCGCTAGTCACCGGAATAGTATTATAGCCCGAGACGCTAGTAAATTGAGTCGAGAAGACCTCCTGTCCATCGACCAAGATCTTGGCACTAGTTGTCACGCCCTCAATGCCCGACTGCCAATAGATATAGTTAATATCTTTGCCCACAAGCTCCAGCTCCTCGATCATCTGGGCACTCCACATAACCTTCAATCCCGAGCAAGAACCAGACAAATAGCCAGTGGCAACAGTCGAAGAGTGAGAGATACGAGTTTGGATCTGCTCCTGATCGTTCTCCTCAAGCGTAATAGTACTAAGCGAAAGATCCTCCCATATACCCACGCTAGTGGTATAGGCAGTATAGCCAGTATAGCTAACCAGCAGCGTATAATCTCCCTCGGGGATATTACTTATCGAGAAAGTACCATCCGAGCTAGTCTGAGCATAATATTCACCCGAAGCCTTAGTACCAAGATCCTCAAGCGAAATAACCGTAAAAGGAGAGCTCGCCAATCCAGAATCATCAAGATCGCTAACCCCCAAAGCCAAAGAACTATTAGCCGAAGAGTTCAAAACCAACTTAACAATAGCACCCTTCAAAGGAACATTAGAGCTACTAACAACCTGTCCCGAAAGCGAATAATAAGAGACAGACCCTTCGTCAGCAATAGTAAAAGTCGAAGCCGACCCATCCCAAGCAATATCGACAATCGAAGTCGAAAGCGAAGTCGAAAGCGAATTTCCATCCCAAGCCACCAAAGCAGGAGAGGTGTGACCACTCAACGTGGTCTTAGAGCTGTTCCCCGGATAGAAATAACTCTGGACATTTACAAAATCGACGGTTCCTGTTGATGCAACCAAACGCATACATTCGTGATCGGCATAGGCATTAGGGGTATTGTCGTTCCAGTGACTAGCCGCAGTCATTCCGCCAAAAAAGTTTTGACTCTTATCGACATGATAGACCATAAGCCCAGCAGCACCATTAGCCCTACCATTATAATCCATATATTGATCCCAGCCACTAGCTGAATTTCGAGATTCAACAACATAATACTCGCCAGAATTACCCGTCTGGATCGTATAACCAAAATTCGATTCGCCAATAGGCTCTAGTGTTATCTCGCCTTCGCTAGGCAAGTTGGTATAGGTTACCCATCCCAACATCTCACGCTCCATCAAATTCAGATAAGGAGGTGTCTTGCCACTATTATTATAGTTTCCAGCACCCATCAAACTATTATAGAGAAATCCCACAGCCTCACCATTCTCTTCGCCATCGGTATCATACAGATCCATCAACCCCAGCACATGACCAAACTCATGGGTAATGGTACCTATATTTGTCATTTCACCACCTTTCTCACCACGACATTCCGAAGTTATAGCATAAGAACCTAGTTTTACTCCATCGAGGATGCAAGTTGCCACATAGTCGACCCTCCACATATGAGGCCATATAAAGTTTTCGTCAGACCCCTCGGCAGGGTTATGACCAGCATAAAGAACGATAACATTATCGACCACTCCATCACCATCGCCATCATAATCAGCAAAATTAACCTCACCATCCAAAGCACGACAAGCATCTATCACCAGCTGATAGCCAGTATCGGTATCATAGTCAGAGGCTTTGTTGTCGACACTCGCCACTCCCTTTACATGGAAAGTCGGAGTGTACATACCCATCGAGTTATCAATCCAATAGCTTCGTATGCTACCTTCGGGAGCTTGTGTATCGCTATTGAACAACTCATCGAATGAACTTACAGGAGAGCTATCATAGTATTTGAGATCCGAAAATTCGACCAAAATCACCAGCGGTGTTGACAGCGTAGAGTACGGATAGGTAGTTTCTCCATCGGTTTTGCTCACCGAACTAGCGGCAGCGTTAGTCCATGTTTTGTAGCGTTTGAGGTAGGAATTGGCACGACGCTGGGCAACAGTCGCCTGAGAGATTGGCGATACAGGGATGTCTGTTTTGGTCGGGACATCACTAGCACGAACACTACTCACCACCACATCATCATTAGAGTAGTCGGCATAATAGTAGTATCCATCCATCCCCTTGACCACAGCATATCCCGAAAGGGTTGTTTTATAGCCAAAATATTCATCGCCTTTGATCTGAAGGGTAATAGTCGAACCATCAGGCAGGGTCTGTTTTATGGAGTATGGATATGCAGGAACGCCGTATGCCTCGAAAGGAGAAAGCAATATCAGCAGTAAAAGGAGAGTTAAGTTTGAGATAAGTGTTCTTATTTTCATGCTGTTTTAGTTATAAAGATTAAACCTAGTACCTTGCAAAGGTATCATTTTTTTCTTTATATATCAAACAGATATGAAGGAATACGGTAAGAGATATGGTTCAATTGCGACAGCGGAGATTTTGCCGCAAGGTAAAATCTCTACGGGGCGGACGGCTCCCCCCGTCGGGAGCCCCGTAAACCTGAAGGCTTACGGGTCACACCGACAGCCGTCCGAGAACTCTACTCCTTGCTAAGCAATCGTTTATAACTCAAATCTATCCCCAGTGCTCCAATAGGAGCGGTGATAATAATCGCCAGAACGGCAACCGTCAACACCATATTTCCGCACTCCAACCCCATAGCCAATGGCAAAGAGCCAATCGCCGCCTGAACCGTAGCCTTGGGAATATAGGCTATCATACAAAACAGCCTCTCACGAAAAGTCAAACCAGCCCCCATTGTCGAAATAAACGTACCGGCCATCCTAAAAAACAACGCCCCAACAATTACCAACACAGCCACCAAACCCGACGACCAAGCATAACTCAAATCGACAGTAGCACCCACCAACACAAAAAGCAAAATCTCAGCCCCAACCCACAGTTTATTGAATTTAGGCGAAATACGTCGTGCCAATAGCGGATAGCGTTGCAGAATAGTAGCCCCCATTGCCATCACAGCAAGTAGCCCCGAAATAGAAACCACCTCTGCCACAGCCTTTTCGAGGGTCAAAAACAAAAACGAACAACTCAAAATAATCAACAACTTGACCGAATCTCTCATGTGGAGTGCCCGAAACAAAAGAACAAGAGCCCAACCCACGATAACCCCAAGAATCAATCCCAAGACAATCGAAATGGGGATCTGCAAAAAGCTAACACCCGATATTGCGCCCCCTGTTGCCAACGTCAAAAACGAGGTAAAGAGCACAATAACAAACACATCATCGACCGACCCACCAGCCATAATCATCTGCGGAATACTCTTGGAAGTGCCATAGCCCCGATCCATAAGGTTCAACATTCGAGGAACAATCACCGCCGGAGAGACTGCCGCCACAACCGCCCCCATAATTGCCGCCTCAACAAGAGTAACCCCCAACAGCCAAGGAGCAATCAACATAATACCCCCAATCTCAAGACAAGCCGGAACAAAACTAATAAGAACGGCCGACCGCCCCACCCTCTTCAATGCTCGAATATCCAGTGCAAGTCCTGCACGAAGCAATATGACCACAAGAGCAATCTGCCTCAACTCAACCGAAATATTCACAATAGATTGATCCAATAGATCGAGTCCATAGCCCCCGAGGATCATCCCCGTAAGCAACATACCAATCAGAGAAGGAAGCCGCAACAGCCGAAAAAGAGAACCAAGTAGAATACCCAGTATAAGAATATATGCCAGTGATGTCAACATTATCGAGAGAGTGTTTAGGATTTGGTGAATTATTCTTCTTGTTGTTGTCGCTCAAAAATGGCAACCAACGCCCCCTGAGCATCGAACATCAGGAGGCTATGAGCCTCGATACGAACCTCTTTGACCCCCTGCAATCGAGCCGCCAGAGCCTCAGAGATAGTGGTATCGACATCAGGGCAGAGTTTAAGAGTATTAGCCACCGAACCAATAGTTATATTTTGACCCTTGCGGTGATCCAAAGAGTAACTAGCAAAGAAATTATTACAAGGAGATTGCCCATAGACCATCTTATCTTGAGAGTCAAAAGTAACAACAATACCAGAGGAAGGGACAGCCCGATTATCAAAATCGACCAACAACCATCGCACCTCTTCAAGATCCCCAACCTGGGAACTACCCTTGAGGCGATCACAACAAGAGCCAAACACAATAGCGATAAGTAAAAACAGCAGAGGGGAAAGAAACTTATTCATAACATTTTTTTAATTTAGGAGTTAAGTGCACAAATTTAATTAAATTTTCTACTTTTGTAACCAAGAAACAATAAATAATCAATTAATCACTCAAATCAAAATGAACAAAGTTATTGCCTCACCACACGCACCTGCTGCTGTTGGTCCTTATTCTCAGGCTATTCAGGCCAATGATACTCTTTATATTTCGGGTCAGCTGCCAATTGATCCTTCGACTGGTGTTG
Organism: Rikenellaceae bacterium; assembly: GCA_044433565.1. Taxonomy (GTDB): domain Bacteria; phylum Bacteroidota; class Bacteroidia; order Bacteroidales; family Rikenellaceae; genus Mucinivorans. The sequence continues at coordinate 7,944 of JAWXTL010000014.1, forward strand.
CCCTAGAGTCGATCGAGGAGCAGACTCTTCAATCGTTGAAAAATATCGAGGCTATCTTGACCGAGGCTGGTTACCTGAAATCTGATATTGTGAAGTGCACTGTTTTGCTTGACAATATTACCGATTTTGCAGCTATGAATGGTGTTTATGGTGAGTTCTTTGCAGCTCCATACCCTGCTCGTGCAGCTTATGAGGTTGCGAAATTGCCTCTTGGTGTTAAGGTCGAAATCGAAGCTATTGCTGTTAAGAGCAAATAGTATTCCGTTTTTTGATTGTAATGACAAGGTTCTCGGACGGCTGTCGGTGTGACACGTAAAGCCTTTGGGTTTACGGGGCTCCCGACGGGGGGAGCCGTCCGCCCCGTAGAGATTTCCCTTCTGGTGAAGGCAAATCTCCGCTATCGCAATTGAACCATTTTGCCTTGCGATTTGCTTTTCTTTTCTCAGAAGAGAGAAAGGGGCAAATCGCAAGGCATTTGTATGTCTAACCAGATATTTATACCTTTGTCGCTTCACAAACTTTATTACCCTAATTACTTAAAAATGTTGAAACAACTTATTCTCTCTATTACAACTACCCTGCTGGTGCTGGGTTGTCAATCACTAGACCAAAAGCCACAGGGGTCGAACCCAATGCCCCTGCAAAACCAACCAAACAACACAAAATGGAGGTACGAAACAGCCATCAGCGACGAATTTGACACCGACTCACTAGACCGCCAAAAATGGCATAATCACAACCCTCATTGGCTTGGTCGCAAACCCTCGTATTTCTCGCCCGACAATGTTATCCTGCGTGATAGTATGCTGATTTTGCTTGGCAAACGAGAGGAGCTAGACTCACTACCCGAGGGGTATCACACCTTTACTTCGGCCGCTGTGCAAAGCCGAGACAGTGTTCTCTATGGATTCTTCGAGATTAGATGCAAAGCGATGAACTCAGCTCTTTCGAGTGCTTTTTGGTTGTATGTCCAAGACTCAATAAAGCAGGAAGAGATAGATATTTTTGAGATCTGCGGACGAAACGATAGCGACTCGTCATACGAAAACACCTATTTTGCAACTTCGCATTATATCCTCAAAAAAGAGGAGGCACACATTAGCGATCATGTTGCCTATCGCACACCATATCGTCTGGCCGATCAGTTTATTGTGGCTGGTTTGGAGTGGAATCGAGATGAGATTGTGTGGTATATTGATGGAGAGGTGATCCGTCGACGTAAGAATGATTTTTGGCATTCGCCACAGACCATAAACTTTGATAGTGAGGCTTTTCCGACTTGGTGGGGATTGCCTTCGGATAGCGATAATGGGGGTGAGTTCCAGATCGAATATTTCAGATATTGGAGCTGCGAGGATCACTACGAGCATATTTATAGGCGGTAGGATTTCCCTGTTTGCCCCCGACGAGATTGATTGTTCTGGGACTCTACTGGGTATTTTCTGGGACTCTGCGGGGTCACTTGCTGCGAAAATAGTGCAGGGATCGGGGCGTGTGGGTACCGTCCGAAATCTTCCGACCCCCATTGTGGGGAGGCGAGCAAGGCTCATATATAGTATTGTGAGGCATTTTGATGGAATAAAACCCATCGGAATGCCTTCTTTGTTGACCAACGAAGGGTTAGAGGCACTTTTGTTGAGAAAAATTTGTTTTTCATCGAAAAACATTTACCTTTGCGTGGTATGGTTTGTGTTATTCTCCTTTGATACAATCAAACATACACAACAACAATTGTTTAACTAATTTTTCTCAATGATGATTAAGAGCAATATACTGCGTCGAGCAGTAATTTTACTCGTGGGGGCTACGGCTCTCTGTTCGTGTAAAGAAAATGGCGTAGACGATCCGTCGACCTCGGGCGAGGGTACCATCTATCTGTCACTTTCGACCGACAACGCTTTGTATGATGTCGATATTCAGTCGAAAGCCTTGACCAAGGCTGACGAACCGACGCTTAGTGCCGATGATTTTGGCATTTCTCTCGAAAACACTAAAGCCGAGGTGCTAAGCACGTGGGCTAGTTATGCTGATGTTCCAGATGAGATCCAGATGGTCTATGGTAGCTACAAACTGATTGCTATGTATGGTGATTCGTCTGCTCTACCTGCTTTCGAGGCTCCTGTCTATGGCGCAGAAGCAAAATTTACACTAACCGAAGATATTCCTCAACTAGATGTAAATCTGGATTGTACGCCATTGGCGACCAAGATTGCTTTTGAGTTTGACAGCAGTTTTGATTATAGCTACTCGAAGTATGAACTTGCTGCTAAGACCACGGGTGACTCTTTGCACCATACCTCTTCGGATTTTGGTCGTGATGGATATTACACTCCTGGCACTTTGCGTTTGATGCTTCTTTTGTGGAGCCAGACCGATCCAGATACTTGTTATGAATACTATTATGATACGGAGGTTACTACGGCGGCGGCAGAGTATTATCATGTCACTTTGAATGCTGTTAATACCACAGGTGATTTGGGTATTACGATTACCACCAATGACGAGACTATTGATTTCACTATCTCGCAGAGTGTTCCTGACTTCTGGCTTCCGAAGTCTGATCCTGAGGTCGTGAGTCATACTTTTGGCGAGGCGATGGCTGTTCAGACTACTCGTGCTTCGATGGTCGAGGGTGAGGCTATTTTGCAGACCTATTCGGGGGTTAGTAGTTTTGTGATTAACACTACTTCTCAGGAGATTCTCGATATGGGATTCCCAGCCGAGGGGGTCAATGTTGTGGGTGCGGCAGACGACACTGACCGTGCGGCGGCGGTGGCTCTTCTACGTAGTTTGGGTGTTAGCTGGAGTCCTAAGTTGGATGATGCTGAGACTGCTTCGTTGTTGAAGTCTAATACTCCGCTAGAGGTTTCGTTTACGGAGCTAACTATGAATCTCGATACCGAGGATGTGCATAGCTTTACGGTCGATATGACCGACTATGAGGTTGGTTTGCAGATGGAGACTATGGCATTTAGCATTGAGGTTTTGCCGCTGGAATTTAATGTTGCGGCAATGAGTTTGCCTAATGTTTGGGCTACATTTGCCGAGACTTCGGTTACATATACTATTGACCGTGAGGGTCTAACGCCTGTGATGCAGGTGAGTGTTGATGGTGGTACAAAATGGACAACAACAGAGAACACCTTGACTGTAACTGCCGAAGGCGAAGCGACTGTTCGTGCCGAATCACTTACGCCAAATACGGGTTATAAATTCCGAATCTATATTGACGATCAGGCAATTGGCGGTGTGACCGATGTCCTAGCCACCGAAGTTGACACTCAGGTTGTCAATGGTGATATGAGTGATTGGACAGTAACTGACGTGGATTCAGACTGGTGTGGTTACCAACTAGCATTCTACAAGCCATGGACATCAACTCAGCATTGGGATACTGGAAATGAGCGTACTACTGTTTATGGAGGTAGTGGTTTTGGATTGAGAAACCAATACACATGGGCTTGCTCGGTGGTCTATACTTCAGCTAATGCTCGTTCGGGAAAATCAGCAGAGATACGTAATATAAGCGCAAACTATGGATCGGCAAATGTTAATTCTGCGAGTGCAAATATGGATGTAAATAAAACCGCAGGTCGTTTGTTTATTGGAGACTATGATGACGGTTATAACTATGGTCGTACATTTGGATCTCGTCCACTACAAATGAGTTTCTGGTATCAATATATCCCTTATGGTAGCGACGAGTGCAAAGCATATATCAAGCTGTGGAACGAAACAGGTAGCACCACAACCCAACTAGGTTACGGAGAGTTTACCCTCTCGACTTCGACCAGTATGAGTTCTTATGTGCAACAAGTGGTAGATGTGGTCTATACCAACACCTCACTACGTGCTACTCACTACACAATAGAATTTACTAGCTCAACAGCCAGTACACCACCAGTAGAAACAAACGTGACCATCGACTTCCCTGGATCAGAGGACACGTCGCTCAAAGGTCACGTAGGAAGTAAACTCCGTATCGACGATATAGAACTTCACTACTAGAGCACACATCCCGAAAAGAAACCAAATAACACAGATAATAAAAAAACAATCAATATACAATGAAAAAGAGATTTTCAATTCTAGCACTTCTTTCCCTTTCGGTTCTACTGATGGCTGGATGTAAAAGTTCGACAACCAATAGCAAGACCGACGATGACACCCTCGAAAATGGTCAATTGTCATTGAGTCTTTCGGCTACAACCAATTTTGTGGTTTCGACCAAAGCCGAAGATACAACCCCAGTGGATCTTGATGATTTCACAGTGCGAATCTATCTTGCCGATGGTACCCTAAACCAATCATGGCCTTATAGCAGTATGCCAGAGTCGGTTACCCTAGAGGAGGGAGACTACACGGTCGAGGCATACAACTTTATCGCCTCGGGTGCTAGTTTCGACGCTCCGTCATACTACGCCTCAGAAGAGATCACAGTTGTGGCACAGACACTAAAAACCGTAAACCTAGAGTGTACAATCTCGAACGTAAAAGTGACAGTCGACCTTACCGACACCTTCAAAGAGAAGGTATCAGATGCGTCGGTTACGGTGCACAACAACGAAGGAATGGGATCATTGGTATGGACAATAGATAACATCGACGACGAAGGATATTTCAGCGTACCAGCCACATCGAAACAACTAGTAGTAGTGGTCAAAGGTACTATCACCGACAAAAATACCCTAATCGACAACGTAAGCTACACAATAAGCGACGTAGAGGCTGCCCAATGGCACAAAGTATCAATCGACCTAGTAACAACAGGTACTGCTACGACAACTATCTCGATCAACTCATCACTAACCGAAAAAAATCTAAACATTGATATCCCTGATAGCGACGGAGTGATCGACAACAACGGAGACCAAGGAAGTTGGGACGACGAATCAACCGACCAAGGAGGCACAACAGATCCTGACGAGCCATCAGATCCATCGACTCCAGCGGGTGACCTGCCAACAATCACAGGTGCATCATTCAACGGTTCACCTTTCGATATGAGCAAGACACTAACACTTTCGGCAGCTGAGGTAACCGAGGATACAATTCTCGATATACTATTCTCATCGACTGCCGACGGTGGAATCCAAAACCTATTGCTAGATATTACATCCGACAGCGAGATTATCGCAGGAATCTTTACCGAAGCGGTTGACCTATGTAACCTTAGCGAAGGAGATATTTACGATCTGCTATGCAGCGTAGGTGTTATAGATCCAGAAGCTCCAATCAAAGGAAAAGCAACCCACACCTTCTCGGTAGGAGGACTTATGGGTATGTTGACACTCCTAGGAACTGACTGCACCCACAACTTCAAAGTAACAGTGGTGGATGCCAACGGTCAAGCAACCGAAACCCTAGTGGTCTACGTTACTGAATAACCCAAGGGGTCAAAGCAAAAGTTAAAAGTGGAAAATTAATAAATGAAAAATTATCCCAAGATGAAAAATTGGATCACATATTTCACCTCGCTACTTCTGGCAACCACCCTAACTACGGGTTGCCAACAGGGGTTGCAGGTCACAGGTGAGAGTGAAGAGGGGGGGCTGTCGATCAGTCTATCAACCTCCGACGAAACAGTCGTAGGAACCAAAACAGACGATGAGCAAACCTCCAGTCCACTCTATTCGATAGATATAACTCGCACCTCGACCGACGAGTTAGTCGCACAATATCCCGACCATACCCAACTACCTACCTCGATTAGCCTCTCGGTGGGAGGATATACCATATCGGCAACTAGCGGCGACAAAGAGGTTGCGCAATTTGACGTGGCTTCGTACTTTGGTTCGAGCGAAGTGACTATTGTTGCCGAAAAAACCGCAACCGCTCAGATCGAAGCCTCGCTAACTAACGTAGTCTTTACGAGCAATCTCGATGCAACGATCAACGAGAACTTCACCCAAGCCGACCTTATCATCTATGACAAGCAGGGCGGAGATTTGATCTTTACCATCGGCAAAGACGATCAAGGTCGTCTGGCATATCTTCCTGTACTGTCGAGCTACTACTGGGTGTTGGCATTGACCAATACACAAGGGTCGCAATATATGCTAGATGGTACAATCACCGATGCCGAAATACGCTACCGCTATGATTTCAACTTCGAGATCACCTCGGAAAGTACCGAAAGCGAAGGGGTACAGAAAGTAAAAATCTCGATCGACAAAAACCTAGTAGAGTCGGAGCACTCTATCGAGATCACCACGGTCGCAGGTTCGGGTGTAGCACCCTCGGTATCGAGCGATGATGTGGAGCCGGGGCAGACAATCTATGTAAATAGCACCACCCGCAACACATCAGCAGAATTCGTAATCAG
>JAWXTL010000015.1:0-14056 GCA_044433565.1 Rikenellaceae bacterium
CTCACATGACACCCGTAGCGTCCGAGAACTATCCCATATCTTCGGGGTAGAATCTTTTCAATTGCGATAGCGGAGATTTGCCTTCACCAGAAGGGAAATCTCTACGGGGCGGACAGCTCCCCCCCCCGTCGGGAGCCCCGTAAACCCTGAAGGCTTACGAGGCAAATCCCGACAGCCGTCCGAGAACATTCCAACCTCTAACACATCAGCCTACGATACATCAGCCTCCAACCGTAGCGAACTGTGGAGGCTTTTTGAAAAAATGCCCAACCGACCAAAAACTTTTGTCCAGAACAAACCCCCTGGCAAGGGGTTTATTCTTCATTAGAACGACCCCAAAGTTCTACCGCAAAATGGTCAACTACCCTACCGCAAACACCGAGTAATAGCAAAAAAAAGAGGCTCAGAACAAAAGTCCCAAGCCCCAAAAATAAAAGATTCAAAGAATACTACCAACAAAGGATCTTCTTGAAATCATATTCCTCTGGATTCGCAACATAAGCCTTAGCCTGATTGTAATCATCCTCGCAAATAGCATTAAGAATATTATCAACAACCATCTTGATCTTAGTAGAATTAACATCAACCAAACGTGGTGGAATCTTACCTGTCTCAGGATCTTGAAGCTCACTTAGGTACAAAGGCTTAACCTGTCCCTCGGTATCAACAAATACCATACAACCAGTAGCACCAGTCGAGAACAACTCATAAACACCCATACCCAACAAAGAGCAATACTCTAGGTCATAAGCACATGGAGTCTGACAACGTACCTCATATCCAATCTCTACCGGACGAGATTTAACCTTAACACCAAGCTCTTTAAGTTTATTCTCAACCATTTCGTTGAAGATATGAGCCTTAGAAACTTTACCAAGCTCAGGGTGACCATGATCGTCATAAGTGAACAAAACACCCGATTTACGTATCTCCTCATCAGAAAGAGCATGGAAAACGCCCTCAGAGATAATAGCAGCACCATAGTTCATACCCATAATCTTACGCTTGATGATCGAAGAAACAACAAGGTTTACGATCTTCTCTACTGTAATCTCGGTCTTGTTAAAGAACTCAGGAATAACAATCATAGGATAGTGACAAGCAGTACCAATACCAAAAGCAAGGTGACCAGCCGAACGTCCCATAGCAGCAACAATAAACCAGTTCTCGCTAGTACGTGCATCGTTATAAACCGTGCGACCGATAGTAGCGCCCTGATCCATAGCCGACTCATAACCAAAAGTAGGAGTACTCATAGGTAGCGGAAGGTCATTATCAATGGTCTTAGGAACATGGATATTAGATACAGGATAGTTGTGTGACTGAAGGAATTTAGCAACACGATTAGCAGTCGAAGCAGTATCGTCACCACCAACAGTTACCAAAAGTGTGATATTGTTGTTGATAAACAAATCAAGATTGAAATCATTCTCGAAGTTAGAATCAGTAGGCTTGAAACGGCTCATTTTCAAAAATGAACCACCACGGTTGAAAATATCATCTGCCAAAAGGAAGTCAATATCAGTGGTACGTGGAGAGGCAGTAAATAGACTAGCATAACCTTCGTGAAGACCGATAACACGGTAACCCTTCTGAAGGAAAGTTTTAGCTACTGAACCAACTACTGAGTTCATTCCTGGTGCTGGACCGCCACCAGTAAGTATTGCGATTGCTTTTTGTTTTTTCATCTTATTTTGTGACTTAAAAAATTTGTCGTTAAAGTGTCTTTTTGTTAAATGTTCAAAGGGCGTGACCAATTATTTTGTCTCGCCCTTTAAAATAAGTCATTCCCATCTGGGGAATTTACAGTACGTCAACGCAGTTAAGGTCTTCGAACGATTGTTTCAAACGAGCGATAATAGACTCTTCACCTTTGCGCAACCATACGCGTGGATCATAGAATTTCTTGTTTGGCTTGTCTGCACCTTCTGGGTTACCAAGTTGGCTTTGTAGGTAGCCTTCGTTTTTAGTGTAGAACTCACGGATACCATTCCAGAATGCCCATTGCATATCGGTATCAAGGTTCATTTTGATTACACCATAACCGATAGACTCACGGATCTCTTCTTGAGTCGATCCAGAACCACCGTGGAATACGAAGTTTACTGGTTTTTCGGTTGTGTTGTGTTTCTCTTGGATATATTTTTGAGATGCGTCAAGGATCTTAGGATTCAAGACAACGTTACCTGGTTTGTAAACACCGTGTACGTTACCAAATGAAGCAGCGATAGTAAAGAATGGTGATACTTTAGAAAGTACTTCATAAGCTTCACATACCTCTTCTGGTTGAGTATAAAGTTTAGATTGGTCAACGTGAGAGTTGTCAACACCATCTTCTTCACCACCAGTGATACCAAGCTCGATCTCAAGGGTCATACCCATTTTAGACATACGAGTTAGGTAAGCAGCACAGATCTCTAGGTTCTCCTCAAGTGGCTCTTCAGAAAGGTCAAGCATATGAGAGCTGAAAAGTGGAGTACCAGTCTCTGCGAAGTGTTTCTCAGAAGCGTCCAAAAGACCATCGATCCAAGGAAGAAGTTTTTTTGCAGCGTGGTCAGTGTGAAGGATAACAGGCACACCATAAGCCGATGCTACAGTATGAACGTGTTTTGCAGCCGAAACACCACCAAGGATAGCAGTCGCTTGACCTTCGCCTTTAAGACCTTTACCTGCGTAGAAAGCAGCACCACCGTTAGAAAGCTGGATGATAACTGGAGAGTTAAGCGCAGCTGCTGTTTCTAGTACAGCATTGATAGTATCAGTACCAGTTACGTTTACCGCTGGTATTGCGAAACCTTTTTCTTTAGCGTAGGCAAATAGTTGACCTACTTTTTCACCGGTGAGTACACCTGCAGGGAATTTTTTTTCCATCTTTTGTTAATTCGTATAATAAATTAGTTCGTTGTTTTATTTATGTTTCGAGAACCGAGCGACCAAAACCGCTCCATTCTCTAGCGACAAAGGTACAAATATTTTGTGATCTTTGCTACAATTCCGCCACAATTTCGCTACAATTTCGAGAGGAATTTATCACGATCCACGATAAAACGGTGGTGGATGGCTTTTCCTATCTCTCCTTTTGGGTCTTGGGCTACTATTTCGTAGGTTAGTTTGCGACCCTCTTGAGCGGTTAGGGTTGCCGTAGCTGTTACTTCTGCTCCGAGTGGAGTGGCACGTGTGTGGTGTGCTTCGATATATATCCCCACTGTTGTCTGACCCCCTTCGAGTGATTTTGCAGCCTCTAACATTGCTGCATTTTCCATCAGAGCCACCATAGCTGGGGTTGCAAAAACCTCCATATCGCCCGAACCCATTGCCAGAGCCGTAAGATCTTGTGTTACTATCATATTCTTTTCTTTATTTATCTATAATTATTCTTTAATTGCCTGTGCCATAGCCTCTGCTATCGCATCACACGCTGCAAGTTTCTCGGGAGTTGGTGTACCAAAAAGATCTGCCGCAGGAGCTACCTGCTCCCATTTGATATTCTCGGCAAAGGCGAGTAGGTTGCGAACACCGCCACCATTCCAACTATAAGAGCCAAATAGCCCAAGCTTACGATCTTTAACCCCCATATGCTCCAACTCACGAGTAAGATTCTCCATCAAAGGGAACATCTGAGCATTATAAGCACAAGAGCCAAGGATAACGCCCTTATATTTCCAAATATCCGAAATCAAATAAGACAAATGAGTCTTACTAACATCATGAACAACAATATTGCGAACACCATTTTCAGCCAACCGTCGAGCCATATAGTCCGCAGCGATCTGAGTATTGCCATACATCGAAGCATAGACCAAAACTACACCTTCTTCCGCCTCATAGCGGCTCCATTTATCATAAAGATCAATCACATAAGAAGGATTCGATCGCCAAATCGGGCCATGCAAAGGGCAAATCACCTTAACATCCCCAACCGGAAGTTTAGCAAACGCCTTCTGAACCATATTAGAATACTTGCCAACAATATTAGAATAGTAACGACGCATCTCATCATCATACTTAGTGACATCCATCTCATCATCAAAGATCGCCCCATCCAAAGTACCAAAAGTACCAAAAGCATCAGCCGAGAAAAGAACCCCTTCGGTAGTATCCAAAGTGACCATAGTCTCAGGCCAGTGAACCCAAGGAGTAAAGACAAACTGCAAGTTGTGGTGCCCCAAAGAGAGCGAATCGCCATCTTTGACCGAGACCAAATTCTCAGTAATCCCATAATATCCCTCAAGAATCTTAAAAGTCTTAGCATTGCCCACAATCTGAACACGAGGATAACGACGAACAATATCGCCAATCTCACCAGCATGATCCAACTCCATATGGTTGATAATCAGATAATCCAACTCACGACCATCGAGAATCTCTTCTACCCGACTCAAAAACTGAGAGTGGCTGCCCATCTCGACAGTATCCAAAAGTGCGGTTTTTTCATCCTTTATCAAGTAGCAATTATAAGCCACACCTTGTGGCAAAGGCCACATATTCTCGAACAGATTTTTACGACGGTCATTAGCACCAATCCAAAAAATCTTCTCCGTAACATTTACTTTCATTCTTTTCTTTTTATTTTTCTTTATTATTCTATTTCTTAGCCAACTATTCTATTTCTTAGCCAACTGCTGCACCTGACGAGTAGCGATCTTTGGATTTGCAATCACATTACAACCATTAACACAACCACCCTCACAAGCCATTACCTCGACCATATTTCCCGGACATGATTTAACATATCCCTTCAACTCACGAATCGAAGCCTTGTTGATACCATTGATAACAACAGGTCGAATTTCATATCTATCGCCCACAGCCGAAGCCACCGCCGAAGCAACCCCCGCCGAAGCAGCATAACCACGAGACGAAGGATCAATGCTCTGATCCTGAACATAATCACTCTGGGTCATAGCATCAATACCCAAAGCAATAAACATAGTGCCCAACTCCTCGAAACTCAAAGTATAATCGACATAAGGATCCGAAAAAGCCTCAAATCGTTTAGCCAAACAAGGACCCACAAAGACAACCTTAGCCGAAGGGTTAGCCGAGCGAACCATCTCGGCAGTATAGAACATAGGGCTGCGAGTATGAGAGACATAAGGCTTAACCTCGGGCAAGTGACGTGCCGCCAACATATAATAAGAAGGACAACAAGATGTGGTCATAAAGCTCTGACCCTCCTCCATCTTCTCAATAAACTCATCGGCTTCATTAGCCGTAGTAACATCAGCCCCCTTGGCAACCTCGATAACCTCATCGAAGCCAATCTGTTTGATAGCCCCCAAAATATTAGACAGCGAAGTCTTAAACTGACCAGCAATAGCCGGAGCCACAATAGCAATGACCTTCTGCTGAGAGTTGAAAGCCTTATAAATATCAACAATATGAGATCGCTCCATAACCGCCCCAAAAGGACAAGCCGAAATACAACGACCACAATAGATACACTTAGTAGGGTCAATATGCTCCTTGCCTCGTTCATCCTTCGAGATAGCCCCAACAGGACAAGCCTCCTCACAAGGAACAGGGATATAAATAATCGAATGGAAAGGACAAGCCTTCTGGCACAAGCCACAGTTGACACATTTCGATGGGTCAATATGAGCCTGACCATTCTGGAAATAGATCGCCCCCTTATTGCAATTCGACACACAAGGACGAGCCACACAGCCACGACACATATTAGTCACGACATAATTACTCTTCACACAAGCCGAACAAGCCGTATCCATAACCGAAAGAGGCTCTTTCTCGATACGTTCACGCTCAAAAGCCATCTGTGTATAGGTAGCAAGTGAGGTCATCTCATCCGTCTCGTCGTCCATACTAAAACCCAAAGCACTCATAGTGCGATATTTAAGCATAGCACGATCCTTATAAACGCAACAACGAGAAATCTCAGTCGTGTCACGAGGACGCATAATATAAGGAATACGATCAATCTGGGTTTCGAGGTCACCCGTGCGAAGAAGTTTGATAATACGAGTCAACAGGTCTCGCCTGAGGAGTGTTGTTTTAGTTATCGCCATATCGAACTCAAGCCAAAGTTAATTCCTCCTCGATAATCGAGATAACCCTTGAGATAGTTGCATTTTCGACGATCCGATCATTGACCGTAACAAAAGGAGCCTTACTACTACCACTCTGATTGCAATAATCAAGGCACGTAGCACCTTTGATCTCCACCTTATCTTTATACTGCTCAGGAAGATGATCCGAAAGAACCTGAAGCTCCGAACCACCCATCACATAACACAGTGTACCTGTACAAATCTTAACAACTACTTTTTGCATAATTCTATCTTTATTTTTTAAGGGTATTTCACAATAATCTAGCCACAAAAGTACAAAATTCCCTCGGGATTTCAAATATTTTAGCCCCCAATAGCAACGATTTTAACACCCTGCAAATGCCAAAAACAAAAAAAGTGCCGCTCAAACCCAAAAGGTTCGAGCGACACTATCGAAAGTTATCCAATAAAAGGAAAACTAGAACGCCTTAGCGATTCCAATAAAGTCTTCGGCAACCAAAGCAGCACCACCAATCAAACCACCATCAACATTCTCTTTCGAGAAGATCTCCTCGGCATTTGAAGGTTTGCAAGAACCACCATAAAGGATAGGAGTCTTAGCTGCTGCATCACCAAATTTCTCAGCCAATACCGAACGGATAAAAGCATGGATCTCTTCTGCTTGATCAGAAGTAGCAGTTTTGCCAGTACCAATAGCCCAAACTGGCTCATAAGCGATAACCAAAGTCTCGAATTGCTCAGCTGTCAAACCAAATACAACCTCCTGGATCTGAGCACGGCAAACATCGAAGTGTGAACCAGCTTCACGCTCTTCCAATTTCTCACCTACACAGTAGATAGGAGCCATACCATTAGCATAGCAAAGAGCGATCTTGTCACACAAAGTAGCAGAAGTCTCACCATAGTACTCACGACGCTCAGAGTGACCTAGGATCACATATTGAACACCCAAAGAAGCGATCATCTCAGCTGAGATCTCACCAGTATAAGCACCTTTTGCTTTGTCAGCACAGTTTTGAGCTGCAACAGCGATACCAGCCTCAGCAGCCGCCTCTTTAACACTACAAATGTGTGTGAAAGGCACACCTGTGATTAGCTCAACGTCCGAAGCGATTTCTGATTTAAGAGCAGCTACACCTTTTAGCAACTCAACACCTTGAGCAGGAGTGGTATTCATTTTCCAGTTACCTGCAACGATTTTTCTTCTCATTTTCTTTATTTTAAATTTTAATGTTAGTTTCTTCTTTTTCGTTTTAAGAACAGCACAAAAGTACAACTTTTTTTATTGCTATTACAAATTTATAAGCTCTTTAGGCAAATTTAAGTAGTGTAAAATAATTTCACACCACTTTTAATAAGTCTTAATATTATAGTCCAACGTATGCTCTATCATCACCCAGCAAGTGTTAATCCAGCTACCACCCGATTTGACAAACGAATATGGGGTTTGCAGTGGCATAAAACTCTCGTTCGAGAGATCTTGTAACGCATTCTCTCCCATACGCTCCATCACCTGATACATCACAACCATAACATCATAACCTCGCATCGAGAAGAGTGTAGGCACACTAGAAAAAGCATCGACATACTCTCGGTAGAACTCCTCGGAAGAGCCTCCATCACCCCCAGCATAATACGAATTAGGATACTGAGCCTGTGTTTTATACATCAGCTCATAGTTGTTCATATTGACCAACGAACGCCAACGTGAAGTACCAACCACCGAAATATCATAGGTTTTGATCGGAGCATTGAGTGCTGCAATTTTCGAGAGTACCTCCTCCACCGACGTTAAAGAGGCAGGAAGCAATATAACATTCTTCTTATCCTCGACAACCAATGGTTTTAGAGCCGAAGCCGTCGTAAAACGATTATAACTAAACACCTGAGCCGAACGAGCCAACTGTTTAAACTCATTAAGAGCATCAAGATCACCCGAGTCGGGATTAATAATAACCACATTATTATCAGGCGATTGGATCAACGCACGTACTGCATCATACTTATTATCGACATTAGCCGGAAACTGAACCACATAAGGGTTATTAATATCACTCTGGGTCAAAGGAGAAACTGCAACAACCTTATTCTGGGCAGCCCACTGAGCCACAACCCCAAAATTATCAGGATAAATCGGGCCCACAACCAAATGAGCACCATCCAACTCGCCACTCTCAACAATAGCCTTGATCTGAAGTGTGTCACGAGGAGTCGAGATCACACGAACATCAATACGAGCACCCTGACTTTTCAACTCATCAAGAGCCAAAAGTGTACCATTAAGAAAATCCGTAGAGTTTTGATCCATACCACCACTATTACCAAAAGGCAACATCATAACAACATTGAAAGTCTCGCCCAAAACAGGAACACTCCAAGTTGGATTCTCGAAATCAAAAGCCCGTTTGCGCTCCTCCTCCAGAAGTTGCTGCTCCAACACCTGCTGGGCAATCTCCGCCTGACGCAAAGAGTCCTCACGAGCCACTTGAGCCGTCTGACGATTTATGCGATCAATAGTAGCCTGAGTAGGGATAGTGAGCTCCTGACGAACCTTGATCGTCTGACCCTCAATCTCAGGGTTATTAGCCATCACATCTTGAACCGAAACACCATAGGCCTTGGCAATCGAATAGATAGTCTGACGACGTTTAACAGTATGGACATAATAACTATTGCCATCTGTCTTATAGACCAAAACCTTAGAGACAGCAACAGGAGGCACATCGGCCGACAAAGCAACATCACTGCAAAGGAGAAGTCCCAAAGTGAGTATCAACGACAGGGTAAATCGTCTGTAATTTTTCATCTTATGAATTAAACTAAATTAATTTCTCTATTTCTTGAGCATCTCAAGGCGCAACCTTGTGACAACATTTTTGGTATTTTGCAAAAAGTCACGATCCATAATCCAAGTATAGTACGAAGGATCACGCTGAAAAGTTTGAGCAACCGAGCAACCCTTGTATTTACCAAAATTAAAAACCGGAACATCGTTATCATCCAAAACCACACGACCCGCCAAATCGACATTTCGATTCATGGTCGAAACCAACGACAACTCATCGACCGTATTACCAAGGTCTTCATATTTCTCGATCTGAGCCAAAAGCACCTCATAGGTAGCCGTAATATCAGCCTCGGCCGAATGGGCATTCTCTAACTCTTCGCCACAATAGAACTTATAGGCGGCAACCAAAGTACGAGGCTCCCTCTTATGGAAAATATTCTGAACATCGACCAACTTAATAGACGAAGTATCGACCGAAACTCCAGCCCGTTCAAGCTCCTCGACCAACATAGGGACATCAAAACGATTAGAGTTAAAACCAGCCAAATCAGCCCCCTCGATCCAACGATAGAGCGAACGAGCAACCTGAGCAAAAGTAGGCTCATCTTTGACCATATCATCAGTAATACCATGAACAGCCGTCGATTCGGCCGAGATAGGAATAGTAGGATTCAGCCGACGAGTTTTGATCTCTTGACTACCATCGGGCAAGACCTTCAAAAGTGAGATCTCGACAATACGATCATTTACAACATCCAGACCCGTAGTTTCGAGGTCGAAAAATACCAAAGGGCGATTTAATTTTAGTGCCACGTCTTATTTACTTTTTATAACGTTAGTCCTTCACTTGCCCTGGGCGAGCAAGACAGATTCAAAAAACAGATCAACAGCCCTACATATTAATAGTCATAGGCATCAGAAGCATCAAAAGCGACTGATCGCCCTGCTCCTCCACAAAAGGCATAAACAACCCTGGGCGAGTCGGATCAGCCAACTCGATCACAACCTCTTGGGTGGTCATAATCGAAAGCAAATCTTGCAAAAACGACGATTTAAAACCAATATTAAGCTCCTCACCCATATATTGACAAGCGATATTATCGACAGCCGAAGTAGCAAAATCAACATCCTGAGCCAAAAGCTTGATATTGCTCATCGTAATGGTAAATTGTATCAACTCACTAGCCTGATTAGAACAAACCGAAACACGCTTAATAGCACCCAAAAGCAAAAGGCGATCGACCGTAATACGTTTGTCGTTCGAGGTAGGAATCACAGCATTATAATTAGGATAAACACCCTCAATACGTCGACAAATCAAACGATGATTAGGCAAAACAAACTCAATATTTTTGGCATCAAAAGCAAGTTCAACAGCCACAGAGCCATCCTTTGGCAATACCGAACGCAAAAGTTGAGCAGGTTTATGAGGCAAAATAAACGAAGCCGGATCACCTACCGTAACACTATTATTCTGCAAACGAACCAATCTATGACCATCGGTAGCAACAAAGGTTACATTCTCAGAAGAGAAAGCAACATTGATACCAGCCATAACTGGGCGCAAAGGATCATCGGTGGTAGCAAAAATAGTATTACCAACACCCTCATTCAAAACCGAAGCTGCAAGGGTCAGACGAGTAACCTCATCCGACTTGAAAGCACCAATCTCAGGATAACCCATAGCCGAAGAGCCAGGGACAACCAAACGTCCACTCTGCCAAACAATAGTAATATCCCAGCTCTGGGTATCGACCTCAAAAACCAAGGGCTGCTCCGAGAACTCTTTAATCGAATCGCTCAAACGCTTGGCCGGAACAGCAATCGAACCATTCTCGCCTTGATTGTCAATCGAAAGGGTACATTGCAGGGTGGTCTCCAGATCGGAGGCGGTAACTCTAAGCGAGTTATCATTTATCTCGAACAAGAAATAGTCCAAAATAGGCAATGTATTTTTGTTACTTATCACACGAGCTACGGCTTGTAGGTTTTGTGACAGCAAAGAGCTAGATATAGTAAACTTCATCATTTGATATATATTTATGTCTTAACATTTTCATTCTTACAGGTTTCGCCATACAACCAACACAGCAAACCAACCGCAAATATACTCATTTTCGATAGGATTTCCAACTTTTTAGTCTGATTATATTCTCAAATAATTAATCTTTGGTGGGTTTGCCAACTTGGTCATAGAGCCGAACGCACCCTCTTTCTAACAAATCTAGTACATATTCAAATCCCTGATGACCTTGATAGTAAGGATCGGGAACATGATCGACCTCGGCAAGATCAATAAAATCGGCCATACGAGAGATCTTACGTGTCGCCTCATGGGTTGGGGCAAGGCGTTGCAGATTATCGAAATTCGAGTCATCCATAGCAATAATATAATCGAAGCGATCAAAATCATCATAGCAGACCGCACGAGAGCGATGAGTAAGCTCCACACCACGAGCCGAGGCAGCACGTCGCATACGAGGGTCGGCCAACTCTCCGGCATGACCAGAATAAGTTCCAGCCGAATCGACAAAAAAACGATCCTCAGCACCCTCACGCTCTAGGATAGATTCAAAGATCCCCTGAGCGGCAACCGAGCGGCAAATATTGCCCAAACAGACAAACAAAATATGTTGTTTCATGATTAAATAAATAAAAAAAGAGGTGAAAAATACAGACAACAAAGGTACAAAAATCTTTTCAATTGCGATAACGGAGATTTTGCCTTCGCTAGAAGGTGAAATCTCTACGGGGCGGACGGCTCCCCCCGTCGGGAGCCCCGTACTATTTCATAGCACGTGCCACACCGACAGCCGTCCGAAAACATTCCATGCCTTCACCCACAAATTACAAAGCTTTCAGCCTAAAGTTTATCCATTACACCACCTCTCCCCCAAAAAAAGCAAAAGACCTCCATCCACAAAAAGGATAAAGGTCTCGTGCCGAAAAAAGATCTCAAAAAAATCTAACTAACGCTTATTGTTATTACGAGCACGTTGCTGAGCCTCAGCCTGTTTCTGCATCTCCTCAAGACGTGTAGCCCACTTAGATTTTTTCTTTGGCTTTGCCGAATTTTTAACCGAATTAGCACGCAAAACAGCATGTAACTTCTCGTCACTAACCGACATCCTAAATACCCACATCTGGATCAAAGTAATCAAGTTAGACAACAAATAATAGTATGACAGACCCGATGCACTGTCATTGAAAATAAACAACAACATAATAGGCATCATATAAAGCATCATAAACTTCATACCCTTCATCTGATCCTGACCTGCCGTTGGCTGCTGATTCATATTAATACGAGAGGTAAAGAACAAAGAAACAGCCATCAACAAAGCAAACAAAGAGATATGATCGCCATAGAAAGGCAAAGTGAAACCATCAGGGAAAGTCCAAATACTATCGTAGCTAGAAAGGTCGTCTGCCCAAAGGAAAGATTGACCACGAAGCTCAATAGAAGAAGGGAAGAAACGGAACATAGCCAACAAAACTGGAAGCTGAATCAACATAGGAAGACATCCACCCATAGGGCTAACTCCAGCAGACTTATACAAAGCCATAGTGGCCTGTTGCTTCTTCATAGCATCCTCACGCTTATGGAACTTCTGAGCAATAACAGCGAGCTCAGGCTTCAAAAGGCGCATCTTAGCACTACTCATATAAGATTTGAAAGTCAAAGGCGAAATCAGGATCTTAATGAACAGTGTAAGCAAGAAGATAATCAAGCCATAACTAGCAATATAACTTCCCAAGAAATCAAAAGTAGGAATAACAATAAAGCGGCTAATCCAACCAATAATACCCCACCCCAGAGGGACAAGTTTCTGAAGTTCTAGGTCGCTATACTCATTAAGAACCGAAAATTTGTTAGGCCCAAAGTAGAAATCAAAGTTATAGTTATCGGTAGAAGCCGAATAAGGCAAAAGGAACGAAGCCGTAAAGTCCTTAATATTACTATCGGTAGGAGCAAAGGTTGTGTAACCAACATTAGCACCCGAGAAACCACTAGGGTTAATAATAATAGAGCTAAAGAATTGCTGCTTAAAACCAACCCACTGAACCTTAGTAGTAAGCTGTGCAGTCTGCTCACCTGTCGAAACCGAAAGCTCCTCAATATCATCCTCGCTAGGGAACTTATAGGCAATAGTGGTATAGTTATTCTCATTCTTAAAGCCCTTCTCCTGTTGTGGAGCAATAACACCCCAATTAAGAGCCAAATCACTCTGGTTGGTAACAATAGTGTTCTTGAAATGAGAAAGATTCATATCAAAATCAACCATATAACCTTGGGAAGGAACAACATAAGAGAACTCCATGTAAGAGACCGAATCGCTATAAAGACGGTAAACAATAGAACTATCGCTCTGAGACGACAACTCAAAATAACACTTAGCCGTATTGACCAAATTAGGAGTATAGAACTCCAAGCCAAACTCCGACCCATCAGTATTAAACAACATCAAAGGCTCACGCTTCTGAGTGCCATCCGAATTGGTATTATAAAGACGCTGATACTCCTTCAACTCAACAGCCGCAACACGACCCCCAAGGTTACTAAAAGTAATCTTAACCTGAGAGTTTTCGAGAGTAGTAAACTCCTCGACACCCTTTAGAGCAAGACCCAAAGCCGTAGTATCCTCGACAAGAGGAGCAGGTGCCTCGATCGAAGATTGAGCCTGAGAAGATGCCACCTCGGCAGCCGCAAGTTCTGGGTTCGCTTTCACCCATTCACGATGTATAGAGTCTTCACGAGCCTGAGCCTCGGCATTAGCACGAGTCTGCTCTTCGACCTGTTTGGAGTTAAACCAACTAAATCCAAACAATATAAGTCCAATCAAAAGTAGACCTATTGTAGTATTTTTATTCATACGTTAAATAATAATATAGTATATTAGTTTTTACTATCACGGTAAGACAAAGCAGCCGCAACAAAAGCCACAAACAAAGGATGAGGATTAGCAACCGTACTCTTGTATTCTGGATGGTACTGAACACCAACAAACCAAGGATGAGAAGGAATCTCAACAACCTCCACGAGGTTTGTAGCTGGATTTACACCCGCAGCAGCCATACCAGCAGCCTCATAACGCTCACGATAATTGCTATTAAACTCATAACGGTGACGATGACGCTCGGTGATAGAGCCTGAACCATAAGCTCGTGCCGAATTAGACCCTTCGGCCAAAGAACAAGCATAAGATCCCAAACGCATAGTACCCCCCTTCTCGGTAAT
>JAWXTL010000016.1:0-13636 GCA_044433565.1 Rikenellaceae bacterium
TCGGTGATAGGTTGTGGAGAGATAAACTGAGGCCATACACCATCAACCAAATAGTCTTTTGCCACATCATTGATAGGCTGGTTGCTATATAGGATCTCTTGAACCATACCCTCGACACCCTTACGAGCCTTGGTTGGATCGAAGATAATCATACGACCACTACGAGTGATACCGTGGTGACCAGAGATAATACCCACAAAGCGGTTGGTGTTTTGTGGCAACTGCTGCATATCGAAGGTCGAGTTAGGGAACATAGCTCCACTACCAACATAACCTTTTTGCTCTGTACCGTCAGGATTCATCGTCATCACGATACGAGAGTAGTAGTGCATAAGGTCGGTATATTCCCAACGAGTGAACATCACCTTACCATTTTGAAGCACAGTAGCCGACCAGTTACAGTCTTGGTCGAAAGTCAAGCGACGAAGCTGATTAGTCTGGGGGTCATAGAGCGAATAGGTCGACACGTGGTCGGTACCACTAACACAAGGAACACCATTATAAGCGATATTCGATGCTGTTACGATCTTACCACTTGGAAGGTAAGCTGCATCAAAGAACTGAACATCGGTATCTTCGGTCAAACGAGTCATCAAAGTAGGCTCACCACCCTCGATCGGAAGTTCATAGAGTTGCAATTTATCCTGATAGTCAACACCCGTAAACAACATACGGTCACCATCCCAGTGAAGATCAACCTCGGCAATCAAACCACCATTTTCGGGTTTAAACAACGAACGTTTCTGAAGCTGCTCACCACGAATATTCGACAGCTCGATGATCTCCGTATCATAACCGCTACGACGAGTCTGCATCAAACTAGTGTAGTTGGCATAAGGAGTACCCAAAGATTGAGCACCTGCCGAACGAGCCGAGTTGCCCAAACCATAACGAGTAACCAGAATCTTGTCGAAATCCAAAGCAGGATTGCTAAAGAGAATCTCTTTGCTCAACTCCAAAGCCTTCATAGCACGTTCGATACCCTCGCCACCAATCTGATAAACATCACCAAAGCCATCTTTGGTCAAAGCCAAAAACTCATCCATTTTGGCTTGATATTTCGCCTTGTCATAACCTTGAGTGGTGCTAAAGTCAGCAAAAGCCTCTTTGATAGCACGGACATTCATCCACTGGATCTGATCCTGAGCACTCTTGATACGGCTAACCTCTTTGACCAAAGCGATATAAGCGGTCAATTGCTCCTTTTCGGTCGAAAGCTTCTCGATACGAGCAAACTCCTCGTCGACAAATTTGCGAGAGTCCAGAGTATTGGCAATATTGTCGATAGCACTCTTCTCGGCAACCATCGAAGGGCTAGTCATCCAATCCGAACCACTAATACCAAACAACGAGAATACCTCAGCCGCCTCAGGGACAGCACCCACTAGAGTCTTTGCCTCTTCGACACCACTAGTTGGCAATACTTTGAATACCACCGAACCAAGGTTGCTACCGCTATTGTTGTCGATACCCATATCCGAACGGAAACGAACAATATCGCGACCCGCAAGATCGGTCACCAACAAAGAGTTGGCATGAGCCAAAACACCATGCTTGTAGACTTTTTTGCCAATAGCAAATGGTTTGCCCGAGAAGCCAGTACCCAAACGGAACCAGCCACCATCGACATTACGGATTTTGAATTTCTCGTCTTGCAAACGATACTCTTTACCGTTTTTGTCGACCAATACGGCATCGGCCCATACGGCTTGGTCGTAGTCGTTACCATCGCCCGTAGCCCAAACCGAAAGTACCAGTTCGCCTAGACCCGTAACATCCAGATCGACACTACCAGGCTGGTCGTTCTTATTAAATTGCTTGGAGATATACGGAAGCGATGCTGGAACATCCTTTAGCATATTCTCCTTGGCAGTGAGCATTTGCTGCTGCCAATCAGACTTCTGCTGCGCCGACAGTGTCGATACACTAGCAAAGAGCAGAAGTGACAATAGAATTTTTTTCATTTTTCTTTTTTTTAAGAAGGGTTAGTTTTTATTAATTATATAGTTTTTTAGTTTATTCTTCGATTATTGGGCGGAACCCGACGTTCCACACCTGATGCCATGGTAGGAACTCTCGACGATCGGCCACCGTTACTTTTTTGGCTCGATCGTACCACGAACCTCCTTTTACGATATACAATTGACCATTGCCCGAGCTTCGTGTCCATTCGGCTACGTTACCATTTATGTCATACAGCCCCCATGGACTTGCTTTGTATTCGCCCGAGGCGGTCATCAACATATTTCCGTCGTTGACCGTGCGATCTTTTGGGATATAGGCTTGATATTTGAACCATCCGCTCTCTTCGCTCATTGGTTGTGGGTCGATTCCGCTGACGGCCATTTTGTCTAGCTCTTTGTCGGCTAGATTTTCGTATGGGCTAAAGTCTGCGTTTTTGCTTCCGAACCAGAATGCGTCGTCCGAACCTGCACGTGCTGCCCACTCCCATTGATCTTCACTTGGGAGGGTTACGTTCAGACCTGTTTTCGCTGAAAGACGCTCATTGAACAACATTGCATCGTTGTAGCTAATTTTGGTTGCGGCATAGTGGTTCGAGTCTACGAAGTAGCCTGGTGTGGTATGATCTTTCCACTGTTGACCGATATAACGGCTACTATGAGTTGGCACCATAGCTCTCATCTGCTCGTTCGAAACCTCTTTTTCGGCCATCCAGAAACCTTTCTTGATGGTCACTTTGCGAGGGATAGATTGCCCATTTAGACCATTACCACCAGCTATGTAAGTTCCACGTGGGATATAAACAAAAGTCATAGTCAATCCATCACCTAGATCCACTACTTTTTTCTCTTTGCCCTCGACCATCTGCTGAGCCTCTTCGGCTGAGAAAGGCCACCCTTTGACGCTCAGGTTTTTGGTCGAAACAGTCGGTTTCTTAGGCATCACAGGCTCAATTTCGGGCTGCGAGGCAAGGTACTGCTCAAATTTTTCAAGCTCACCCACCCAATCGACAGGATTACCAGCATATTTGGCATTAAGCTCAACCCTACGACGCTTCTGATCGTAGGTCTTGCCATCGAGAGCCTCAAAAGGAATAGCATCAAACACCCCACCATAAGGGACATTGAAATCGACCCAAGTAATCAGACGATTCCACTCATAATCCGTTAGCTCAACACCATGGTGACCCTTGCGCAAAAGCTGAATCATCTCGCTATTGCTAACATTATATTCATAAGGATTCAAAACCGCCATCTCGGCCTCGGGCCCCTGACGATAGAAATAAGGGTGGAACTGCAAATAGGCTTTCGACCAAATGCGAGGCCCCGTCCAATCCTGAAGAGTATCAAAACGATTGCCCGTGTAATCAATCCCTCCAGCGAGTTTCTCGCCGTTGTGACAAGCCACACAAGCACGATCCAAAATCGGCTGAACCTCACCCTCGAAAGTATAAGGACGCAACCCTCCAACTGGTGCCGTAATCTGCAAAGGCTGCTGCTGAGAGGCCATAGTACGCACCGGTTTGGCAATCTTATTCTGATCTTCGTGACATCCAACACAAGAGACCACCTCGCCAGGCATCCCCACAAACCAACTACGCATCAACTGAATAGCCGCCCCAGTCGAATCTAAAGGCTGCAACGAAATAGGAGTGTTAGCCGGAATCATAAAGAGTGCCGAACCATCCTCGTTGACCTTCACTCGCCCCAACTCACGCTTAATATCCCAACCCGCCTGAATACCATTATTCACATGGTCGGAGGTAGTATCCAAATAGGCATACTCATACGATAGTACACGGAACTCTTTGACCGTACCACGAGGCACACCCACAAGACCCTCGCCCTCATAAATATCTTGGATAAAGACCGTAGCCTGTTGTGGAGTATCGGCAATCTCCATCGGCACCTTCTCGGGGATAACCACCGGAGTCGAACGCTTACGCAAAGGAATAGGATTCATAATTCCCTCGCCCTCATATTCGGCAATCAAGGTCATATTATCAAACACATCGACCAGATAGATACCCCAAAGGGCATTAGGCGAAGGTTTGGCAGTGACCAAAAAATATTTATCGGTAATCGGATGAGGTGTAGTAAACTGAGGCCATACATCCTTGACCATCTCATCCTCCTCGACCACCTTGATCGGCTCACGACCAAAAGGGATCTCTTGAACCATACCCTCGACACCCTTCCGAGCCTTCGTAGGGTCGAAGATAATCAAACGTCCACTACGGCAAACACCATGGTGACCCGAAATCACACCCACAAAACGGTTATGATTCTCGGGCAACTGCTGCATATCATAAGTGGCATTAGGGAACATCGCCCCACTACCAAAATAGGCTTTCTGCTCCGTACCATCGGGGTTCATAGTCATCACAATACGAGAATAGTAGTGCATCAGATCGGTATATTCCCAACGAGTATAAAGAACCTTACCATTCTGCAAAATGGTAGCCGCCCAGTTACAATCCTGATCGAAGGTCAAACGACGAAGAGCCCCCGTTTCGGGATCAAAAAGGTTATAGCAACTCACATGGTCGAAACCATTGATACAAGGAACACCATTATAAGCAATATTCGAAGCGGTCATAATCTTACCACTAGGCAAATAGGCAGCATCAAAAAATTCTAGGTCGGTATCTTCAGTAAAATTAGTCACCCGACGAGCACCCGACCCATCGACATTCACCTCATAGAGCTGCAACTGTTGGAGTTCATTGATCCCCGTAAAGAGCATCTTCTGACCGTCCCAATGCAAATCAACCTCCGAGATATAACCATCATTATCGGGCTTATAGATCTGACGCTCCGACCGTTGAGCCTCTCTCAGCCCACTAAGTTCCGAAATCTGAACATCATAGCCCGTCCTGCGAGTCGACAACAAACTAGCAAAGTTAGAGCTAGGAGTACCCATCTCCTGAGCACCCACGGCACGAGCACTACTACCCAAAGTAAAGCGTGTGGTAATAATACGATCGAAATCCAAAACCGGGTTGCTAAACAAAATCTCCTTCTTGAGATTCAAAGCCCTCTCAGCACGGTCAATCGCCGCATCGCTCAAACCTGCCAAATCCGCAAATCCCTCGTTATACAAAGCCGTCAACCGATCAAGTTTTGCTTGATAGGTCGCCTTATCATACCCCTTCATCGAACTAAAGTCCGCAAAAGCATCTCTGATAGCCACCATATCAATCCAGCCAATCTGCTCCTGAATAGCCAAAGCACGATAACCACGCTTTGCCAAAGCAATACAAGCATCCAACTTCTCACGCTCGCTCGAAAGTGTCTCAATACGCTCCAACTCCTGATCCACAAACCAACGACTAGAAAGATTAGCCCCAATGGTATTCAAAGCACTCTTCTCGGCAAACAAAAAAGGAGAAGTCAGCCAGTCAGCACATTTCACATTAAACAAAGAGAAAATCTCTGCCGCCTGAGGATACTGAGCCAAAAGCTCCGCAGCCTCCTTCTCGCCACTAGTCGACATCACCTTGAAGACCACCGTACCATGAGCACTACCATTATCAACCCCCAAATCCGACTTAAAGCGAACAAGGTTACGACCCTCGACATTCAAAACCATCAAAGCCTGAGCATGAGTAATCAAACCCGTCTTATAAACTTTCTTACCAATCGAAATAGGATTGCCCGAGAAATTAGCCGCCTTAACAAACCAATCCCCATTGACCTGCATCAATTCAAAGGTCTCATCCTCCAAAAGATACTCCTTACCATCCTTGTCAATCAAAACCGCACCAGCCCAAGCAGCATGGTCATAGTCATCTCCATCGGCCGTACCCCAAACCGAAAGAATCAAATCATTGACCCCCGTGATATTCAAATCCATAGTGCCAGGCTGATCGCCACTATTATACTGCGGCGAAACAAAAGGAAGCGAAGCCGAAACGTTTTCCAACATCTTCGCCTTCTCCCCCAATATATGATCTTTCCATTGGTCGTTCTCTTGCGCCCCAAGCCAAAAGCCAGAGAGAGCAAAAGCGATAGTAAGTATAAGCCTTTTCATAAAATGATATATCTAAAAATTAAGTACAGTAGTGTCAAGAGTAGTTCGAGGAAGCTCGAAACGTTATTTCACAAAATCAAATGCCGAAACATATTTGATCTTCTCGGGTTGAGCAAACTCAAACACTTTGTTGCCATCTTTATCCATCTCGATTAGCTGAATATCCGAAGTATTGGAGTGACCCTGCCAGTTAGCCACAAGGACATTGCCATTTTCGAGCATCATAGCCTCGGTAGCAAACGATAGAGGCACACCTGCGGCACTCTTTTTGATAACCTCTCTTTCGACCTCACCTTTTTCGAGGTCGACCACCTTCACACCAAAGCCGCCACTAACCAGAGCCGTGGTTTTCGACAAAGCCGAAACCGAGAAAGCCCCTCCACCGATCTTGATCTCTTGGATCTTCTCGCCCTTGCGATTGATCTCCAAGAGGGTACCATGCCCCATAACAGGGATCAGGATTGTTCCCTTCTTAGACATACGCACCTGACGGAACTGAGAGTGAGAATCGGGAAGTTCAAGATCATAGGTAGTTTCTGAGATCTGTTCTCCCTTTTTGTTAAGAAAAACAAAGCGAGAAGGAGTGCCACAAATAGCCACCATATAACCCGATTTATAAGACGATATACTCTGCACCTCTTCGCTATCCGAGCCACGCTCAAAATCCCAGATCGTCTCGCCCTGAGAATCGACCATACGAGCACCACGCTTATAAGAGAAGAAGATATTTCCCTCTTTGGTAGTCCCCACAGAGTTACATTCGCCCCCTTCGGACGAAGAGTAAGGAAGATCCATACTCCACTCAACCTCGCCAGAGACACGGTCGATAATAATAATATTGTTTGCATAAGAACCAGCCACAACCATCTTTTGTTGCGCCGATACGCCCATTATCATACCCCCTAGAAGTAGGACACAAGCCACAAATTTCGTTAGATTCAACATAGTTATAATGTATAATGTTATTAAAAAATTAGTCTCCACACAAGGGGTCAACCTCGTGTGGAGTAAGCATTTACGATGAAATGATTGTTTCTCGGGGGGCTTTTCTCGCCTACCGATTATTTAGTCTCGAAGAGGCATTCTTGACGAAATAGTCGTTTCTCGGGCGGCTGTCGGTGTGAACCGTGCTACGTAGTAGTACGGGGCTCCCGACGGGGCGAGCCGTCCGCCCCGTAGAGAATTTCCCTTCTGACAAAGGTAGATTCTTCGCTACCGCCCAACGATCATTCTATCGACAAAGTGACCTATCTCTTATTTAGAGCGTAGATCGTTGAACATCTCGAAGCCCTGAGCTGGAGTCAAACCCTCGTGTACAACAGCCGAAACAGCCTGAATCATTGCCGCAGGGTCGATACTCTGGAATACATTACGTCCCATATCAACACCAGCTGCACCCTCCGAAACTGCCTTGTAGCATAGATCCAAAGCATCTAGTTCTGGAAGCTTCTTACCACCAGCCACAACAATAGGCACCGGACAAGCATTAACAACCTTCGAGAAACC
The DNA here is from genome assembly GCA_044433565.1 of Rikenellaceae bacterium. Lineage (GTDB taxonomy): Bacteria > Bacteroidota > Bacteroidia > Bacteroidales > Rikenellaceae > Mucinivorans. The sequence continues at coordinate 7,501 of JAWXTL010000016.1, forward strand.
ATCGCAATAGTAAGTCTTAACGATATTAGCACCATTCTCGGCAGCCACACGAGTTGCCAAACCAAAATACTTAGAGTCACGAGCCATATCCTTACCAACAGCCGTAACACCCATAGTAGGGATACCATATTTATAGCCATAGTCAGCCGTGCGAACCAAGTTCTCAACAGTCTTAGCCTCGAAACGACCACCCATCGAAATCATAACAGCCATAGCCGAAGCATTCAAACGTACAGCATCAACTGGGTCGATAACACACTCGTCATTAAGCTCAGTCAAAATCGAAGAACCAGCCGAGTAACGCAAACAGATCGCCTTGTTAGCGTTTGCAGGAACCGTAGCACGTAGAGCACCACGAGTACACATCAAAGAGTCAGCATACTGGATCAAAGGCACAATACCCAAATCCAAACGCTCAAGACCCGAAGTAGGTCCCATAATATAACCATGGTCAAATGCCAACATCACTGTGCGACCAGTCGTAGGGCGGAAAATGCGAGACATACGATCACGCATACCCCAATCACAACCACTCAAACCCTTTAGATGAAAACTACCAGTTTCGACCGGTACACCAATTCCATAATCCTTATCCTTGTTCTCAAGGATACCATCCATATCTGCCATTTTTTTCTTTTCTTTTATATTTTTTCTGTTAGTTAAAATTAAATTGTAGTGGCAAAGCTATCAATCAACATAGACCAAGAGGTAGCTCCTGCATCCACGTGACCAATACATTTTTCGCCAAAGTTACGAGCACGACCAAACTTAGCAACCATATCAACAGTCGAAGCAGCACCCGCCTGAGCAGCAGCCGAAGCCGCCGTAAACATCTCTTTAATATCCTCGCCCGAGTAAGCCTCCATTGCCGCAACGGCTGGAATCAAAGCATCCATCATAGTCTTGTCACCAACATCAGCCTTGGTATTCTTGCGAACACCAGCCAAAGCCGAAACAAACATAGAACGAACCTCTGCCAACGAAAGCTCCACAAGACCCTCGCCCAAAGCATCACTCATCCCCAGCCAAAATCCGCCAAGAAGAGTCGAAGTCGAACCACTAGTCTGAAGCATAACACCAAAGCCCATATCGCCAAGACCCACCTTGAAATCGTGCATCTTGCCACACTCCGTGCTTACCACCTTCATAGCCGTAACGATCGCCTCGCCATGGTCGCCATCGCCTAGGGCTGCATCCATCTTCGATAGTTCCTCACCCTGAGCAGTAATAGTCTCTGTTGCCGAAGCAATAATAGCTTTAAAATCCGAAATTGTTAATTTTTCCATATTCTATTTGGGGTTTATTTGCCCTGACGAGTCCAATAAGGAGCATTAGAAGGGTAGTTCTTAATATAGTCAATATGATCCGCATCCAATTTGGCTGTTATCATCTGGAAACCAGCTTGTTCCTGAACAGTTAGCATCTCACCTGCATAACCCTCGACAACCTCGACACCCATCTCTGCGAGACGTTTCTCGGCTGCACGATAGATAATAAACTGCTCCATAAGGGTAGTAGCACCAACACCATTGATATAAAGTAGTGCCTTATCGCCCGAAACATATCCGATTTTCTGGATCAAAAGGTCGATCATCTCAACCGCCGTAGCATCGGCCGAAACCAAAGGTTGAGAACCACCAGCACCTGCCTCGCCATGTTGACCCATACCAATCTGCATCATACCCTCAGGAAGCTCGGTGATAGTAGCACCATTCTGAGGATGAGAGCAGCTACGCATAGCAACCGCCAAAGTAGCAAGATTGTTATTCAAACGCTCACCAATCTCAACCAATTCGTCAAGAGACTTACCAGCATCTGCCGCAGCACCTAGCACCTTATAAAGAGCCACAGCACCAGCCAAACCACGACGGTCATCATCCGCAGCATCTAGCCCTGCCGAAATATCATCGTGAGTCATAATCGAAGCAACCTTAATGCCCATACGCTCTGCTAATTGCACAGCCATATTGCCGCTCATCACGTCGCCCGAATGGTTCAAAACCAAAAGCAAAATACCAGCCTCACGCTTAAACATATTCAAAGCACCAAACAACCGTTGAGCACCCGGAGCCGCAAAAATATCGCCCACAACCGAAGCATCCAACATACCATCGCCCACAAAACCGCTAACCGCTGGTTCGTGACCCGAGCCACCAAAAGCAACGATAGCCACTTTGTCCTCTGATTTGGCATTGCGGCGAACCACAACATTCTCTGCGCCCAAAGCAACTTGATCGCTAAAAGCCGAAACATATCCCTCCAACAATTCTGCTGTAATATTCTCTGGAGAGTTAATAAATTTTGTCATCATAATTTTTGTCCTTTTTTGTGTGAGTAAAACTTATTTTGTGTACTGCATAAGTTCGATAGCAATACCCTCTTCTTCGACAAAAGCAATAGTAAGCTCATCCGAAAGTTTTGTTATAGGCATAACAACTGGTTTACCTTCCATTTCCGCTACTATATCTTCGACCACATAGGCAATATGCGCATGGGTTTTCAGAAGCTCTGGCATCTCGCTATCAGCATCGAAACGAAGAAATTCAATACGATTAGGAGACTGCTCATAGTCGGTCAAAAATAGTTTCATATCAGGTGAGTAGGTCTCGCCCTCACGCTCGATTGTAGTAGGGACACCGAAGTGACTTAGTTTTCTCATATCAGTAATTGTTTATAATTTGTTGGGTTATCAAAAGTTACGAAACTACATCTTAGCTTTTGGGTTAGTAAAGCGAAGACCTGCACCATCATGATAGTTAGCATATTCATGAACGATAGCACCCTCTGGACCTGCCATCAAGAAGTGGTAAGTCTCTTTACCAGCATCAGCTAGGTGAGTAACACCATTAGTTCCTTGTATGATAAATTTCTTAGAGATAGTAGTTGCCGCTTGTGATTCTGGGATAGCAGGAGCATCTGGAGTTGGATCGCCAACCTCCGAGAAGTTATAGCACCATCCGCTACGTACCATCCAGCTTTCCATTTTAGCAGGGAACTCAGTCTCTACGTGTTTGTGTTCTGGGATCATCTGACCTGGTAGCAAATAGATATCATGCGCAAAATAACCACTCACAGGGTCATTCAACCAGAATACGCCACCCATACCGCAGTTCTCGAAATCACCCAAACCGAAGTCCACAAACCACCAGTTCTCCTCCAGAAATGGAGTTACTTCGTAACCATAAAACTCAAACATCTCACGGAATGCTTGTTCCGCTACTTTCTCTTGGAAAACGCCATCTTTATAGAAATCTGCGTTGGTGTACTTTTTTTGGAATGCCATAGTTGTTTTTTCTTTAGATTTACATTTAGTTTCTGAAGAACATGATGATGTAGATTTACAATCGTGCTTCTCAGAGTCACATTTACCTTTTCCGTCATTCTCTGATGAACAACAAGAAGTTGCCATTGTTGTCAGGGCAACCGCTGCAATTAATAATGTTTTTTTCATTTTTGTATATAAGTTTTTAAGTTAATTGTTTTCTTAATTTATGAACTATTCTGCCAAACCCTCGATCTCGATAAGCAACTCATCTCGACATACATCGCTCACCACATACAGAGCTGGAATTGTGGGGTGGATGCGAGATACTACCTCTCGTGCCGCAACAAAATCTTTGGCATATTTCAGGTAGACACGCATATATTTCAACACGGGCAAACGCTGTGGCTCAATGCCATGTTTTTCGAGATTCTCCAACCCAATCAAATAGGCTATATTCTCTAGTGTAATCCGAGTCTGATCGGCAATACCCATATCAAGTAGTGATAATTCACCACGAATAGCCGCCGTACCCGAAATATAGATCATCGCCTCACGATCGCCAAAAATCGACTGGTAGACAATAGCACGAGCACGCTCAAACTTAGGGGTACTCTTTTGTGTAGCCTCACCCAGCAACACACTCTTAGAGTATTCGTGTGCCGCAATCTGAAGGCTATTATCCAAAGCCACAGTACGAGTATTACGCAAAGTAGCGGCATCAATCTCGATAATAATCCCTCCGGCAACCGTACCAATACCCGTAGCCGCAGGATAGCCCGAAGTCCACTCAGTATGAGAATAATATTCCGAACGAACATCATTGAACACTTGGTAGTGCTGCAAGTCGTGCTCACATCGGGTGATATGCTCAATATAGTTCCACTGACGATCAATATTCTTCACTGCCATCTGCTCTGCCTCCAAAATAGAATACAACTTCTCGAAGACCTCACGTGACTGAGCCTCAATACTCAGTTCCAAAGAGCTAGGGCAAAGAGCCTCGCTCATCACCATCTTTTCGGCCGTCATGCCATTGAGCACAGCATAACGTGCCCCATTAACACATTTAAATTCGAGGCTAGAGGCCAAGGATTTGGGCACCGACTGAAGCTCCATAGCAAAAGTGCAATCAACAGGAGCCTGAGCAATATAGCCCACCAAAGGAGACATAGACAGCGGGTACCAACCAGATACTATATCATGTATCTGAGCCAAATCAGCCATATACTGCGCATTATTATCGACCGCTCCGAAGAAATTCAAACGCACAGGTTGCTCCATGTGCGAAATCTGACGGAGCAGCTCACGAATGGCATCTTCGAGACAGGTGATCGTTGTTTTTAATATATTAAATTTTATGTACATAATTTTCTTAAAAATAATTCGAAAAACTAAAGGCTTTATAACGAAAGAACATATTCGGTGAGTCGTTCAAGATCTTTTTTCGAGATCTTACCATCAATACCATGTTTGTACACAGCAAAGACATCATACATAGTCTCGGCACGTCCGTCAAATAGGTATGGAGCCGTACGCCACACCTCACGAAGCGTTGGGGTATCCCAACCAGCCTCAAACTCTATATCTTCACCTATGCGGTGCATCTTCAAATCGGTGTAATATGGGCCACTATGGCACTCCTGACAATTCAGACGCTCATAGACCTTCTTGCCCTCTTTTGCCAACTCCGAAAGCTGACCATCGACCAAATATGGGCTAGGCAGTGCCTCCAACGAACGAGAATAGGCATCGACTTTGAGTGCCAACTCCTCAGAAATGGTATAGAACTGAATATGTGTAAAACCCTTACGATTGGCCAACTCGGCCGTAGCACGAATACCCGAAATCATCGAAGGAGAGGTTTGGATCGAATACAAAAGACTCTTACAGTTCTTAGAGTTACCAATACCATCGTTCATCAAATCCCAGTTCATACCATCGGTGCGACCATCACCAGGGTGACAGCCATTACATGATTGCCACTGTTGGAAACAATATTGCGCATCGTTGAAAATCTTCTCGCCATACTGCTCATCGGTCTCGACTCTGTTCTCGACCATAGGAACAATCCCAGCCAACTGAGCTTTCGCCCCCTCTAGCTCGACGATATTTACCGTATCCGAGAAATAGGTAGGGATCACAACCTTGCCACCCACAACCACCATATTGCGAGGTCCATTGCCCACCAACGCCATACGCTGACGCAATCCATAAAGGAATTGAAGGTCATAAGAGAGGGTTTCGACATCGCCCGAATAGTTATTCAATTTCTCGATAAAGGCCTCATAATCGACGATACTCACATCGTGAGTACCACTATGCGAAATAACGATCTTGCCCTGCGACTCGACAATCCCCCAGATACCTGCTGCACCACGGTCTGGCTCATCGACAATCACAGCACCAACATAGTTTTGGCTCTCGACATCAATAACACTCATTGCCGAGGTATTCATCCAACCCTGCTGCAATTGAGAGGTAGGAACAGTATAGCGACCCAAGTTGTGCGACACGAAGATATAGCGACCATCCTCCGAGAGTGTGATACCACGAAGGGCATTACTACCATTGGCAAGTTTTATATTTTTGACCGTATCCATAGTCGAAGTCGACAGAATAGTCACTTCGGCTGCCACATAGTCCAAATCGGCACGTTGCTGGGGCAAGAAGTTTGCCACATAGAGATATTGACCATCTTGGGTCAAAGCCGCACCACGAGGCTCACGACGAACCGCACCACGATCGACAACGCTCATCGAAGAGGGGTCAATCTTAGCCACGCTATTGGTAAATTGTTCCAAGACATAGATTGCTCCCGAGGTAACAATCGGGTTACGAGCACCCATATTGACTTTGACAGGCTCACCCACT
>JAWXTL010000017.1:0-13478 GCA_044433565.1 Rikenellaceae bacterium
GGAGGTCGTGGAGGACGTGGAGCACGTGAGCGTGACGGAGGTCGTGGCGGACGTGACTTTGGCTCACGTGGTGACTCGGGTCGTGGCGGCAAACGTCGTAGATAGTGATTCTGCTTCTTTGTGCGACTTTTTGTCTCACGGGGCTAAATAGAATAGATTTAAAATCTGCCATTGATGATACCTTGGGTGTCAAAATGGCAGATTTTCTTTTTTGGCATAGTATATGTTAGAGAAAGGGATAAAAGAAATTAATAAAATTAAAAAATAAAAAACACAACTATTATGACTATCAAACCATTGGCAGATAGAGTTCTGATCGAACCTATTGCGGCTCAAGAGAAAACCGCAAGTGGACTATTTATCCCCGAAACAGCAAAAGAGAAGCCTCTGCAAGGCACTGTAATCGCAGTTGGTGCAGGTACCGCTGATGTAACTATGGAGGTTAAAGAGGGTGATACTGTTCTCTATGGCAAATATGCTGGTACAGAGATCACCGTCGAAGGTACAGATTACCTAATTATGAAACAGAATGATATTCTGGCTATTATCTAGTTTAATAAATCACAAACAAACAGAAAGAAAATGTCTAAAGAGATAAAATTTAATACAGATGCTCGTGAGAGCCTAAAAGTTGGTGTTGATGCACTGGCTAATGCCGTAAAAGTAACCCTAGGCCCTAAGGGTCGTACGGTGGTTATCGACAAGAAATTCGGTGCTCCTCATATCACCAAAGATGGTGTTACGGTGGCCAAAGAGATCGAACTAGAAGATAAATTTGCTAATATGGGTGCTCAGATGGTCAGGGAGGTTGCATCGAAGACTGCTGACGATGCTGGTGATGGTACTACTACGGCTACTGTTTTGGCTCAGGCGATTATTAGCTCGGGTGTCAAAAATGTGACTGCGGGTGCTAACCCTATGGATCTTAAACGTGGTATTGATATGGCTGTGGCGGCTGTTGTGGCTGATCTTCAGGCTCAGAGCAATGCTATTGGCGATGATATTTCAAAGATCGAGCAGGTGGCTACTATCTCGGCTAATAATGACTCTTTTATTGGTAAGTTGATTGCCGAGGCTATGGAGAAGGTGAAAAAAGAGGGTGTTATTACTGTCGAAGAGGCTAAAGGAACCGAGACTCATGTTGATGTGGTTGAGGGTATGCAGTTTGATCGTGGTTATATCTCTCCTTATTTTATTACCGATACCGAAAAGATGGAGGCGGACATCGAGAAACCTTATATTCTGATTACCGACAAGAAGATCTCGACTATGAAAGAGATTCTTCCTGTTCTTGAGCCTGTTGCTCAGAGCGGTCGTTCGCTTGTGGTTATTGCCGAGGATGTTGATGGCGAGGCTCTTAGCTCTTTGGTTTTGAATAAATTGCGTGGTACTCTGAAGATCGCTGCTGTCAAGGCTCCGGGTTTTGGTGATCGTCGCAAAGAGATGTTGCAGGATATTGCTATCCTTACTGGTGGTACTGTTATCTCGGAAGAGACTGGTCTTCGCCTTGATGGTGCTACTATCGAGATGTTGGGGTCGGCCGATAAGATTACTATGACCAAAGATAATACTACTATTGTTGATGGTGTTGGTGACAAGGCGGCTATTTCGGATCGTGTGGTTCAGATTCGCAAACAGATGGAAACTACCACCTCGGATTATGATCGTGAGAAGCTTCAGGAGCGTTTGGCTAAACTGGCTGGTGGTGTTGCGGTTCTTTATATTGGTGCTGCTACCGAGATCGAGATGAAAGAGAAGAAAGACCGAGTGGATGATGCTTTGGCTGCTACTCGTGCTGCTGTCGACGAGGGTATTATCCCTGGTGGTGGTGTTGCTTATATTCGTGCTTGTTCGGCTATTTGCTCTATGAAGGGTGAGAACGACGATCAGACCACAGGTATTCATATCGTGGCTCGTGCTATCGAGGAGCCTTTGCGTCAGATTGTCTCTAACGCTGGTGGCGAGGGTTCGGTTGTTGTCAACAAGGTAAAAGAGGGTTCTGGTGCTTTTGGTTATAATGCACGTTTGGATAGCTACGAGGATATGTTCTCGGCAGGTATTATCGACCCTACTAAGGTTGCTCGTGTGGCACTCGAAAATGCGGCTTCGGTGGCTTCGATGTTCCTAACTACCGAGTGTGTTTTGGCTGAGGTCAAAGAAGAAGCTCCCTCTATGCCTATGGGCGGTGGCATGGGTGGTGGTATGGGTATGATGTAGTATCCTGCTCCGCTGAGAGAGAGCTTTATAACCGACGTTGGTTATATTATGGGTGGAATTGTTTTGGGACAGTTCCACTCTTTTTTTGTTACTCCTCGCCCGATTAGAAAGCTGTTGGCGGTGAAATTAAATTGCAAAACATGAGGAAATAGTGCAGAAATTGGAAATAAATTTATATTTTTGTAACAAGTGCTGCTTTTGGGATGTGTGACTCGTGCTACTGTTCACGAATACCCCCCCTAGAGGGCGAACTTAAAACAAATACTAACCCAAATTAAAAAAAAACTATGAACCTAAAGAAATTTGCAGTTATCCCACTTATTATCGGAGTGTTGGCAGTATTAATCCAGATTGTCGATCAGCTACTTATGGAGCACGTTTCGCCAGAGGGCAATGTGGGCTTTAGCTGGATTGCTTTCCAAGCGTGGGCTCTCTACTTCCTTGCTGGATGCGACATCAAAGGTGGCATCAAATCACTCCTTGGCTATATTGTTGGTATAGGGGGGTCTATACTTATTATGCTTCTAGGGGGTGCTATTTCCGAGGCACTTGGCTTCTTTGCAACACCACTAGCAGTGGGTATTATCGCCTTCTTTATTATCTTCTTGGAGCGCACCCAGTGGCTTAATCTTATTCCTGCAATATTTATCGGAGCAGGTGCATTCTTCGCATTTATGAGCTATGTTCCAGGGGCAACATTCTGTGTGGCTGCTACAACCGAGATTATCTATTGCGTTATAGGTCTTATCTTTGGTGTGGTAACAGTGGCTCTTCGCACTGCATACGAAAAACGTGGCTAGTCTCCCTCTGATCTAAAATAGTGCTGTATCAAACTCAAAGTTCCACTCTTTTTTTGTATATTTGTAGCTATTTATTGATATTTATACTATGGATTTAACTATGTTTATTGGTCTTGGGATCGGAATCTCTACCTTTTTGATTATTGGAATATTCCACCCGATTGTCGTCAAGGCCGAATATTATTGGGGAGTTAAGTGTTGGTGGATCTTTCTGATTCTGGGGATTTTGGGCATTGCTCTTTCGCTGATTGTCGAGTCGATTTTTGTCTCGGCACTTGCAGGGGTTTTTGCTTTCTCTTCGTTTTGGACGATCAAAGAGCTTTTTGAGCAGGTCGAGCGTGTTCGCAAAGGTTGGTTCCCTAAGAACCCAAAACGCACATACCCTTTCTAGGGGGTATTCTCTAGCCGTGTTGGTGGTCGTTTTGGTTTAAAGAGGCTATGTTTTCGAGGATATGGAATGTTCTCGGACGGCTGTCGGTGTGGCTCGTGCTACGAAAGTAGTACGGGGCTCGGGGCGTGTGGGAGCCGTCCGCCCCGTAGAGATTTCCCCGTCTGACGAAGGCAAAATCTCCGCTATCGCAATTCGGATCATTTTACCCCCGAAGATATGGATTGTTCTCGGACGCTACGGGCGTACTGCGCTATGTAATAGTGCAGGGGGAGCGTCCGCCCTGCTGAATTTCCTTGCGGAAATTCTCGATATCGCACTTGGATCGTTTTGCTCCCAAGAAGATTGATTGTTCTGGGACGCTCGGGTCTTTTTGGGGACTCATGCTGGGTCATGTGCTATGAAAGAGTATAGGGATAATTTGCAGGGTGAGCCGTCCGCCCCGTAGATTTTTCTGGCGAAAGAGCCGCTATCGCAATTGGAAATTCCTCTGTAAAAAACTACCCAGAGTGAGAATTATACTATACAAATCTTTTGATCTTGCCCAACTCCTCCGAAAGGGAGATCTGAACAGGATATTGATACCTCGAATCGGTAGATAATATAGAGTCCTTAGCAATAGATAGATTATAGACCCCCGATTTATAACGACGAATAATATAATTGTCGATATTGTGCAATTTTCCCTCCAGCTTCATAATATGACGCTTGATACGACTTATCATAGGCAAACGGATCTCCGAGATAGTGAGATCTGGTGCATTCTCGATCTCACCCCCAAACATTCGGTAGATGGCGTTATATTTGCGCTGTATTAGCTCCTGCCTAAGGGTGTATTCCTTGTACTGCTGCACACTGTCAGGCTTATTGAAGTCAATTCCCCCGTTGTCACTTTCCATCAGAAATAGGGTATAGAGGGCTTTTTCTCGTCGATGAACCCCCGATAGTGTCTCGTTTATCTCGCTAAAGATGATTTCAACATTGTTCGTGTCGATCACAACCGAACTCTGCACACCACTCCTGAGCAAATGTTTGTCGAACATCATTTTGCAGAAGCCACTATATATTATCCTCTCTTGTGTGCTTTTGGTTAGTGTGTTGTGGTGGTGGGTTGAGCTTTGGTATTTTGAGAATGTATCGACAAAATGGGCTACCTCTTTGACCACTCGATCCTCAAGGGTGAGCTTCATGAAGTTTAGGTATTGCGTATCTTCGACCTGCGATGCTCCTATGTTTAGCAATAGGGCTGGTTGGATATTCTCGTCGGCTGCTATTCTTAGTTTGTATTGGAGTTGATCTCGACAGAACCCTGCTGTGGTCATTTGCACCAGACGTTGTTTGTATTGCTCGATTTGCTCTTGCGAGGATTGAGGAGTTAGGAGCAGGAGCGCTTTTTCGAGTAGCGTAGTTTGTGACTTGTTGAATTTGTTGATTATCTTGGGGATATAGATAAATTCAAAGCCTATGGTTTTTAGTTCGGTGGTAATTTGTCGATGGTTGTTGTTTATTTCGGTGTTGGTGTTGTTTTTGTAACCCGATTCGACAAATAGTATTTGGTTGTTTTGGAGTGATTGGTTTTCGCTTTTGATCGAGATGATTTGTACTTGATTGCTTTTATTGCCCGTGAGTTTATAATCAAGGGCGGTTAGCAGTAGCGATTCGCTTTGGGCGTAGAATCCATCACTTATGGCTAGTTGTTTGAGGCTGCCAAGGATTGTCGACTTCTCTTTGTCTTCCATCTCGCTTAGCGTTTCGATGGCTTGGGCTAGAGTTAGGCTATCTGCTTTTTTGTGATCGGCACGGGTTATATCATATTCCTTTTGCAGATCGTCGTAGAGATCTATTTGGTGGATGTCGATTAGCGTGTCGGCTTTTATTATATCGGTTACTACTCTGGTGAGTGCTATTTTTTCATTTTTTTTCATCTTCTACGATTCCTTTAGCATTAAAAAACAGAAGCCGATTGGTGGGTTCACGCCCAAAGTTAGGGCTTTCGCACAAGAGTTGCAAATATTACCATGTTAATTAATTGTTAATGTTGCCTTTTTTGTGTTTGTTGATTGCGTAACTTGTTTGATAGCAGTGTCTTATTTTATTCTCGACGTAGAATTTCTGCAATATTGCAATGATAATTTGGGGTAAGATGTACCTCTTAACTGCAATATTGACTAAAGAGAATATAGTCGATAAAGAGGAGTATCTTTGCCAACGGAAAATCGAATGAAAGACGACGAAAAAATAAAATAAAACAAATAACACAACAATGAAAAAACTAAATCTACTAATTCTTACGTCACTAGTAGCTCTAATGAGTTCATGTGGAGGTTCATCGAATGATGTTGTAACTGGTGCGGGTGCAACTTTCCCACTTCCGTTCTATAACATGGCGTTCAAAGCCTACCAAGAGACCACACAAACCCCAGTATCTTATGGTGGTGTTGGTAGTGGCGGTGGTGTTCGTTCACTCAAAGATCAGATCGTAGATTTTGCAGGTAGCGATGCTTACCTATCGGATAAAGAACTTTCGGATATGCCATCCGATGTGATCCATGTTCCTACTTGTATGGGTGCTGTGGTTTTGGCTTATAACCTTCCTTCGGTCGAGAATCTAGTTTTGGATGGTGAGACTGTTGCCGATATTTTCTTGGGTAATATTACTCGTTGGAATGATCCTCGTATTCAGGTTTTGAACGAAGGCGTTTCGCTTCCTGATATGGCAATTTCGACTGTTTATCGTTCGGATGGAAGTGGTACTACTTTTGTGTTTAGTGATTATCTAACCAAAGTTAGCACGCAGTGGGCTGAGACTATGGGTACTTCTAAGGCTCTCAAATGGAATACAGGTATCGCTGCTAAAGGTAATCCTGGTGTTGCTGGTATTATCAAACAGAGCGAAGGTTCGATTGGTTATGTGGGTTCGGAGTATGGCTTTTCGCTAAATATCCCAACTGCAACTATGAAAAATAGTGCTGGTAACCTTGTGAAACCAACCACTGAGAGTATCTCGGCTGCGGCTTCTGCCGAAATCCCTGCAGATATGCGTACTATGATTACCAATTCACCAGCCTCGGATGCTTATCCTATTAGCTGCTTCACTTGGATTGTGATCTACAAAGAGCAAAACTATAACAAGCGTTCAATCGAAAATGCACGTGAGACTGTGGCTCTTGTAAAATGGATGTTGGGTTCTGAGGCTCAGGCAATGACCACCCAAGTACACTACTGTCCTCTATCTCAAAGCGTAGTGGATGGAGCAATGAAACTTCTCGATGGTGTAACCTTCGATGGTAACAAGCTGTAACAACTATGCGTGATAGAATATTCAAAATCGTCCTAGCACTTTCGGCCGTTCTTATACTGCTGATGTGCGGGGCGATATTCTACTCTCTCTCGAAGGGTTCGATCGAGGCTCTTTCGCACTTTGGGATTGTCGATTTTGTAACGGGCGACGATTGGGACCCAAATCCCGATTCGGAGTCTTATGGGGCTATGCCTTTTATTGTGGGTACACTGATGACCTCATTCTTGGCTTTGGTGTTTTGTATTCCATTTGCGTTGTCGGTGGCACTTTTCAATGGTGAATATTTCCGAGGGAAGAAGGTTGCTCATATTTTGAGTACGGTTGTCGACCTTCTGGCTGGTATTCCTTCGGTGATCTATGGTCTTTGGGGTTTTTATACTCTTCGTCCTTTGATTGTCTCTTTGGGGCTTTCGCAGCAGGGCTTTGGTATTTTGACCGCTTCGATTGTTTTGGCTATTATGATTATTCCTTATGCAGCATCGCTTAGCACTCAGTTTATTTCGATGGTCTCTAACGATCTGAAAGAGGGTGTTTATAGCCTTGGGGGTACTCGCTGGGATGTTGTCAAACGGGTGATATTGCCTAATGCAGGGGCGGCTATGACTGCAAGTTTTATCCTTGCTCTGGGTCGTGCACTGGGGGAAACCATGGCAGTGACCATGCTAATTGGTAATACCAATAATATCCCTACCTCGATCACCGATACCGCAAACAGTATGGCGAGTGTCATTGCCAACCAGTTTGGCGAATCCTCAGACCTACGTCTTAGCTCACTGGTGGCTATTGGTCTTCTGCTGTTTCTGATTACAGCTGTTATTAACTATATTGGCAAGATGATTGTCCGACGATTTAATTAATTTTGGTATAATGGCTTTTAAAAGTTCTTCAATAGCATATCGTAGATTCAAAGACAAGGGCTTTAATCTACTTGTAATTGTTTTTTCGGCACTAGCGGCAGTACCTCTTGTGGCTATTATTGCCGAGGTGGTGGTCAAGGGTTATCGTCAGATTAATTTTTCGTTTTTTACCGAGGTAGCTCCTACCACTTTGGATGCTATGATGGCCAAAGAGAGTGGCGAGTTGATCTCGGGGGGTATTGCCAATGGTATCACGGGTACTCTTCTTATGGTATTTGTGGCGGCTGTGGTCTCTATTCCACTGGGTATTTTGGGTGGTGTTTATCTTTATGAGCGACCTCGGGGTGTTTTCTCTAGCTTTGTTCGTTTTTCGACTGAGTTGATTCAGGGTACTCCTTCGATTATTATTGGTGTGATTGTCTACTATTGGGTGGTTGTTCCACTTGGTGGATATTCGGCATTGGCGGGTAGTGTGGCTCTGATGATTATGATGCTTCCTTTGATTGTTCGTTCGACCGAGGAGACCCTCAAGATGCTTCCTGCATCGCTCAAAGAGGCGGCTTTGGCACTGGGTGGATCATACTCTAGCACTATAACCAAGGTGATGCTTCCTTCGGCTTTCAATGGGATCTTTACTGGTACTCTGCTTTCGATTTCGAGAGTGATGGGCGAGACGGCTCCTTTGATGCTTACGGCTTTGGGTAGCTCGATCATCAACTGGAAGATGTCTAATCCTACTAGTTCGGTCTCTTTGCTTATTTGGGAGTTCTATAACGACCCTAATCTTGCGGATCTGATCTGGAGTACATCGCTCTTCCTGCTTATAATAATTCTAACTCTTAATATCTTGGCTAAATATATTGCCAAGAGACAAAATGGATAAATGTCAATGATAGAAAAAAACAATATATTAGAGCTAAGAGATGTTTCGATCTCTTATGGTGGGGGTAAGAATGCTGTCGAGAGGGTATCGGTGGCTATCCCCGAGCAGAGTATTACGGCTATTATGGGTCCTTCGGGATGTGGTAAGAGTACTCTTCTTCGTGCTATTAACCGTATGCACGAGTTGTATCCAAATATCACTACTACGGGTGAGATTTTGGTTAAGGGGCAGAATGTGTTGGAGATGGATCCTGTGGGCGTACGTCGTATTGCGGGAATGGTTTTCCAACGTCCTAACCCTTTCCCTACGATGAGTATTGCCGATAACGTATTGGCAGGTTACAAACTCAATGGCATCAAACTCTCGAAAGCCGACAAAGCTAAGATCGTCGAGGAGAGTCTTCGTAGTGTGGCACTTTGGGATGAGGTTAAGGATTCTTTGAACAAGAAGGGGTCGTTCCTTTCGGGTGGTCAGCAGCAGCGTCTTTGTATTGCTCGTGCTTTGGCTCTCAAACCAGATGTCCTGCTTATGGACGAGCCTACTTCGGCACTCGACCCAATCGCTACTAGCCGTATCGAGGAGCTAATTCTCGAACTCAAAGAGCAATTGGCTATTGTGATCGTGACTCATAATATGTCACAGGCGGCTCGTATTTCTGATCGCTCAATGTTTATGTATCTGGGCGAGTTGATCGAATATGGCGATACAAAACAGATGTTCAGTATGCCAAAAGATAAACGTACCGAAGAGTATCTTAATGGTCAATTTGGTTAATAGTTAAAAAAGATATGACAGTAAAAAGAGAAAAAATGTTCGACAAGATAGGTCAAGACCTACTTGTTATGTCAAAGATTGTTTTCAAACAGTTGAAATATGTCTCTCGCAAGATTGAGAACAAGGAAGAGGCTAATCATACCGAGCAGCTTACTCAGAATGAGTATATTATTGATGGTTTCGAGACCAAGATTCGGCGTAATGTGATTGCTGCGGTTTTGTTGTACACACCTCGTGCTTCGGATCTTCGTCGTATTATTGCTTGTTATGATATTGCTATTTCTTTGGAGCGTATTGGTGATTTGTTGCAGAATGTTTATAAGTCGCTTTGTAAGATTGATTCTAGTTCTCAGTTATATTTGGCTTTGAAAGATCAGTTGGTTTCTTTGATTTCGGCTTCGGACGATATGGTACGCAATGCTATTTATTCGTTTGCTAATCGTGAGATTGAGCTAACACGTGCTACTATCAAGAATGATGATATAGTCGATGATTTGTATATGCAGATTAGTCGTGATTTGATTCAGTTGTCGGTTGGTCAGAGTCTTGATGAGGCTCAGGTGCAGAGTATTCTTTCGATGAGTTCTTTGTCTCATAATATTGAGCGTATAGCTGATTATGCTACTAATATTGCTGAGTCGGCGGTTTATCTTATCGAGGGCGAGAATATTCAGCATATTGAGCTTGATAATCTTGATGAGCGTCTTTTGATTCTCAAGATGTTGAAGGATGATTAGTTTTGTTACTAGGTGGGGATGTGCTTGTCTAATCTCTGCTATCGCATTCTGAATATATTACTTTTGAAGATATGTAATGTTCTCGGACGGCTGTCGGTGTGACCCGTAAGCCTTTAGGTTTACGGGGCTCCCGACGGGGGGGGAGCCGTCCGCCCCGTAGATTTTTCTTGCGAAAAATCCGCTATCGCAATTGGAATATTTTGCCCCCGAAGAGATTTATTGTTCTGGGACACTCGGGTATTTTCTGGGACTCTTGCTGGGTCATGTGCTACTTTAGTAGTGCAGGGCTCCCAACGGGGGGGAGCCGTCCGCCCTGCTGACTTTTCTGGCGAAAAGTCTCGCTACCGCATTCGAAAATTCCTCCGCCAAGAACTTTTGTCCAGAATAAACCCCTTCCAAGGGGTTTATTCTTCATTAGAACGCCCCCGAAGTCTCGTCTAAATACCACACACAAAAAAGCTCACTGCAATCATATTCTATATGATCCCAGTGAGCCCAGTACAAATTAGCTATCTCCTCAATTCAAAGAAAAATAGCCCACGTAAAAATGACTAAAGAACAACGCTATGTGCAATAATAGTCACATCACGGTAAGTAACATCATTGGTGAAGTCAGACAATACCAATCTAACAACTGAATCGTCCAAAACTAAATAAATTCCATCAGAGAAAGCCGTAGTCTCCATCTCAGCACATACTGAGTTGAACCAATCAATAGCATCAGATTCAGTACGTGGCTCACTAGCTACTTCACTATTAGCGGTAGATAGTTTACTAGTTACTGCTGCTTGTAAATAGTAGTTCTGTGTTGCAGCAGAGCTTGTGTTATCACTATCAACTTTAATATAATATGTCTTCTTTACAGTTTCTTCACATGATGTCATAGTAAATAAGAAAGTTGCACATAGTGCCACAAATAATGTTTTTAAAGTTTTCATCGTTAATTTTTATTTTAAAGGTTGTTAATACTCGGCAAAGCTACGCAATAATTTCTCGTTAAACAAATATTTATACTGTTATGATTCTGCGTAGTATAATATACCTCTATTTGATGACTATTTTTGTAGATAATCTTCTATATTGATCTGCGGAGGAAGAAATGGTGTCAGATCCGCCTTGTGATGGATCAACTCTCTTACTGCCGAAGAACTTACACTGGCATAACCTGGTGATGCCAAGAGGAATAGGTTTTCGGTGCCTTGTCTGATCTGACTATTCACCTCTGCGATTTGACGTTCGTACTCGAAATCCGAGAAACTCCTCACACCGTGAACCAGAATATCCACCCCTAGCTTGTTGCATAGTTCGACTGTTAGGGTATTGTAACTTAGCACCTCTACTCGTGGCTCGTCTTTGAAGGTGTCTCTTATTAGCTCGACACGGGCATCGCTAGAGAGCAGACCTTGTTTCGAGATATTATACCCCACGGCAATATATAGTTTGTCGAACATGGGTATCACACGTCGGGCTATGTCCCAGTGTCCTCTAGTAAATGGATCGAACGATCCTGGAAAAATCGCTTTGCGCATTAAGATTCTCTATTTTTATGTTGCTAAGACAAGGTTTTTATTGAAAAACAGAGGGCGACCCCCTTTTTATTGTTAGATCGCCCCCTCTGTTTTGTTTCGGTTGTTTGGCTAATACTAGATTAGACCACGTTTTTTCATCAATGGCTCACGTGATGGATCTTGACCACGGAAGTTGCGGTATAGTACGTCACCGTCGGCTTGACCTCCTTGCGAAAGCACCTCACGGCGGAATTTCTCTGCTATTTCGGTGTTATAGATGTCACCACTTTCGACAAATGCACTGTAAGCATCTGCGTCCAAGACCTCAGCCCAAATATAGCTGAAATATCCCGAAGAGTATCCTCCGCTAAAGATATGTTGGAAGTAGGTCGAACGGTAGCGTGGTGCTATTTCGTCCATGGCTTTGTATTTTGCTAGAACTGCTTTTTCAAACTCAGGTACGTTGATCTGGCCATTCTCTACGATTGTGTGGTATTCCATATCTAGGAGCGATGCTGCTAGGTATTCGACCGTTGCAAAACCTTGGTTGAATAGTGATGATTTTTGGATTTTTTCGACTAGTTCGTCTGGAATTACCTCGCCTGTTTGGTAGTGTTTTGCATAGGTTGCTAGAACTGCTGGTTCTAGTGCCCAGTTTTCCATGATTTGTGATGGAAGCTCTACGAAGTCACGCTCAACGCCCGAAAGTGCTGCATATTTCACATCACGGAATAGGTTGTGAAGTCCGTGACCATATTCGTGGAATAGGGTCTCTACCTCGTCAAGGCTCAATAGTGCTGGTGCGTCACCCACAGGTTTCGTAAAGTTACATACGATTGTTACCACTGGAGTTACGAATTTACCATCTTTGTCGTATTTCTGACCACGGAACGAACCGCACCATGCACCAACTCGTTTGCTCGAACGAGGATGGAAGTCGAAGTAGACAACACCCAGATGTGAACCATCTTTGTCGGTCACCTCGAATACACGGTTTTCTGGGTTATAGAGTGGGGTAGTCTCTGTGATCTCTTTGTAGCTCAAACCGTAGAGTTTGGTTGTTAGCTCGAATAGTCCTTTGAGGGTATTATCCAACGAGAAGTATGGGCGAAGTTCGTCTTCGTTTAGGTCGTATTTTTTGGCACGAAGTTTTTCGGCATAATACCACCAGTCCCATGTTTGGAAATCGTTGTCACCTTTGATCTCTTTCATCTCTTTTAGTTCGCTTTGTGCACGTGCTATGGCTGGTTCCCATAGGGTTTCTAGTAGTGCATAGACCGCCTCTGGCTCTTTTGCCATGTTTTGTTCCAAGACGAAGTCGGCATGGTTGGCATAACCCAAAAGTTGAGCACGATCCAGACGAAGAGTTGATATTTGGCTTAGGATTGCTTTGTTGTCGTTGGCATTGTTGTTGTTGCCACGCTCTAGGTATCCTGTAAAGATTTTCTCACGAAGATCACGATTTTCTGAATATTGCAGGAATGGGAAGATCGACGAGCTGTTTAGTGTGAAGAGCCATTTCCCTTCCTCTCCTTTGGCTTTTGCATCGGCCGATGCCGACGCTATGATTGATTCAGGTAGACCTGCTAGATCATCTTTGTTGTCGATAACAAGTGTAAATGCGTTGTTGTCTTCACGAAGATTTTTGCCAAAGGCAATGGTTAGTTCCGAGAGTTTGCTATCTATTTTTCTTAGCTCCTCTTTTTGCTGAGGGTCTAGGTTTGCACCATTTCTTTCAAATCCTTTATAGATTTTCTCGGTTAGTCGCATTTGCAACGGGTCAAGCCCTGCTGCCTCACGACCATCATAGACTGCTTTTACTCGTTGGAAAAGCACTTCGTTGAGGGCTATATCGCTACGGTGAGCTGTTAGTTTGCTACTTACTTGGCTTTGGATCGCTTCGATTTCGGGTGTCATTTCGGTTCCTGTTAGTCCACCGAATACGGCACTTACTTTGCTAAGGAGTTCACCCGAGGTAGAGTATGGTAGGATTGTATTCTCGAAGGTTGGAGC